>NZ_JBWKYN010000128.1:0-16818 GCF_059423785.1 Arcicella sp. GW458-12-2-14-TSB2
AAAAAATCAAGAATTCCTAAACTCGCTATCGCTCAAACAGTAGGAATTCGTTGTTCATCAATCATAAAAAAGCGGTCTAAAAACTAATTTCGACCGCTTTTTTATGATTTTAAAATTCGGGATGACTCATGTTTAAATGCTAAAAGAAGCTAAAAACTCATCGCTAAAAGCTTATAGTATAGCTCACAGCTAAAATTACTGTAAAATCAATTGTCCACGAATTTCTCCTCCAGGTTTTGAAGCACTGTGAATATTCACATAATAATTACCTGCCATTAAATCCGTTTCTTGTTCGGTAGTCAAAGCAGCCGTTGTGCTAGAGTAAGCTGTATTAAATGTGGTTCCTAAACCAAATATTACAGCACCACTTACGCCCACAGCTCCTTTATGAATATGCCAAGCCGTAGGAGTAACACCATTATAACTAATCGTATATGAAATCACTTTTGTTGTTTTGTTATAAGTTCCAACAAAAGAACCAGTAGCAGTTGAAGTATTGGCGGGTACTTCAACAGAGCCATTTAGTGTAACATTAAATTTCACTTCTGGTGAAACTTCTTCATCCTTTTTACAAGAAATGGCAAACAACAATGTAGAGATTAAGAAAGCAAAGAGTGTTTTTTTCATGTTAATTTTTGTTTAAGTGAATCGAAGACTTGCATCTTATTTACACTTACGGCTCTTTCTCTACTTTAGTTGCGTCGGAAAAATTATTTTCCTGCCGAAATCAAATTGGCGAATAATCTATAAGCCCCAGAAACGCCCGCTGGCAACTGGCGGAAGAAGGCATACCCTGTAAAGATATAATTCCCTTTGCCATATTTTGTATACAACAATCCTCCATTAGCAGGTGGCTCATTAGGGTCGTTAGATGATAGAATGGCATCATATTTTGCATCCCAATCATTTGAAAAATATAACCCCCTTTCTTGAATCCAACCATCAAAATCTTTGGCTGTAATCTTATTAGGTGTATTCAATAAAATACTTTCAGGTTTCAAGAAACGTACTTCTGCTTCTTCAACCGTTACTCTATCCCTTGACAATTTAAACGGATAAGGTCCAATACCTGTTTCAATTTTCTGTAAGTTGCTATTTACCTGATATTGCACCACCATGTTACCGCCATTTTCTACATATTCCATTAGTTTTTTCTGGTAATAAGTAATACGTTCTTCAGTGTTATAAGCCCTTACTCCTACTACGATAGCATCAAATTTAGATAAATCTTCATTCAGTTCTTTCTCCGTCAAAATCGTCACATTGTATCCAATCTGACGCAAAGCCATTGGCACGTCGTCGCCAGCACCTACGATATAACCAATATTTTTGCCTTTCGTCTTAATGTCCAGTTTCACTACTTTTGCTTCTGCCAATGGGAAAAGTGTTTGTGGTGGAATATGGTCGTAAGCTACTGTTAAAATCCCTCTGTCATAAGTACCATTCGCTGTTTTAATTACCGCCTTTACCGTACCTTCTGGAGTAGTACTAGAAGGCGTTACTTTAAACACTAGCTTAACTTCTTGGTATTTATTTTCCAAATTAAAATCAATGCTTGCAGGGTTAGACTTCCAGCCTGCTGGCAAGGCTAAACTAACACTTCCTGAGGTTTTGCTTTTACCTGATTTCAATGTTACTTCTACCTCTTTGGCTTGGTCATTGGCAAAAACATATACTTTATCCGAAATATTGGCAGTAACTTCTGGGCGAATCTCAAAAGTACGATACAATTCTCCACGGGTCTCATCAGTATATTTATAGATAACAGGCGAGCTAAAAGTAAAAGGTTGATTATCAATCAAAAATGTAAATTCTGCTTGTAAATCTGCTGGTTTTTCGGGTAAGCCAATCAATGTTTGGTCATCTACACGATACATACCCTTGCCCATTTTCTTTTCTGCTAGCCAGAAAGGCTGTGTTAGAGGCTGATTTTTAGGAATTTCTACAGGGAAGCTAATTCTTTGTAATTCATTATTGCCCAAACTAACATTAAAAGTACTGTCTTTGCCGAAACCAACTAAACGTATTTTCTGTAAAGTCACGGCAAAATCTGAACGCTTTACTGCTGTTGCCAGTATATTAATTTTTTCCCCTGCCGAAGCTGAATATTCATTAGGATTAGCTTCAAAATACAGACCTGTGCAAGCAATAATAATGTTTTCTAATTCCTTTTTCTTCTGAGCCTTCCAGTATTCATCATCAATTTTTAGCAGTGTTTTGTATGCCTCTAATAAAGAAGGAACAATGGTAGATGGATTCTCTGGATTATAACTATTAATGGCAAGGTTAATCCAAGATTCTACTTCCTTCCCTCCTTTTACCCTACTCCACGTTAAATCAACGCCATCAAAAACATCTTTCTGCGCTAACTCTCCAAACTTGTGTACAAAATATTCAGGTCGTAAACCACGTGTGCGAGGTACACCAAATCCTTGCGATTTATGTTGTGAACGACTTTCTGCCGCAATTTCAGAATAAGCTTTTCCTAACAATGGATTATATCCACCAATTTCTACTTGTATAAATGTACCTTCAGTAGGTTTCTGTGAAACAGCACCAAAATTAAAGGTATTCCAAACTACTCTCTTAGCTTGCCAAGGTTTTACGTATTTCAATTGTTCGGGAAACTTAGTAGGGTCACCCGAAAGTTTGAAAGCCTCTTCTGCTAAAGCTGCTGAAGCAGAGTGATTGCCATGTCCCGCACGAGCGTCAGGCGGGAAACGGCAAATAATTACATCTGGACGAAGATTTCTGATACGCCAGACGACGTCTGCCAATACAGCATCTTTTCCCCAAATTTGTAAGGTTTCTTCTGTATTTTTAGAAAACCCAAAATCGTTTGCACGGGTAAAATATTGCTCAGGACCATCAATCGCACGAGCCGCTAGTAATTCTTGTGTACGAATCAATCCTAATAAATCGCCTAATTCTGAGCCAATCAGGTTTTGTCCTCCATCACCGCGTGTAATTGATAAATAGGCTGTTCTTACTTTACGTTCTTTAGCCAACCACGATAGCATTACGGTGTTTTCATCATCGGGGTGAGCAGCAGTATACATCGCTGTACCAAGCACATTGAGTTTTTTCAAATTCAACAAAAGTTCACCAGCAGGCATAGGTTTTATAGGCTGGGCTTGGATGTTGAACAGTGAACCGAAAAGTATTAATAATAAAATAATGGTTTTGTTCGATTTGATATTCATCTGAGAAATTTTATAGTTCTGCGTGAAATTAACTGAAAACATTAACAATACTAAAACAGGAAAATAATTGATTTCTGAGAAGGAATAAAATTAATTCGCTGAATGACACTAAACACATCGTCGAAAATTAAAATTGAGATAATATATCAAAATATCGACCGCCCATCATTAGGTATAATTTCTGATTTAAATTACTTTTACAAGCATAAAATAAGGCGTAAGTAGAATAGTTTCTGAAATAATCCATCGATATTTTCCTTCATCTACGTATATCTTACTACTTCAATTATGCTACCTTTCAACACACATCATCAAGAATTTGACCCTCCCGAAGAGTTACGGGATTCCATAAAATGTTTTTGGTATGACAAGATAGTATCTCACCAGTCAAACTCAAGTTTTGAAGTAGTGCCTGATGGTTACGCCGAAATTATTTTTTACTTCGGGAGTCCCTGTAGTATTGCTCAAAATGGAGTTTTACTGCCCTTGCCATCACCTTTTATGATAGGTTTACTCAATCACCCTATAGTTTTTCATGCGGAAGGTGGTTTACAAATAATTGCTATCAGGTGCTTTCCTTGGTCGGTTTTCGATTTACTTGGATTATCACCAAGTAAAGACGGAGTACGTATATTTGAACATCCCATTGCTCAACTCCAAGCTACTTTGGGTGAATTTATCAATGCAGATAAAATAGCAGAAGCAATTGCTCATGTAAAACAGTATTTATTAAATATTAGGTCTCAGATTGCGATTGATAGTATGCTATTTAAAGCGGGTGTGGCTATCAGCCAAGCAAATGGTACTATATCAGTAAGGCAAGTAGCGGAGGCGGCTCATGCAACAGTTCGTACCTTGGAAAGAAACTTCAAGCAATCTGCGGGATATACTGTTAAAGATGTGTCTGGGCTGATGCGCTTTGAGCAGGTACGCAATCACCTTTGGCTTTATCCAGAAGCCAACCTTGCAGGGTTAGCTTATGAATTGGGTTATACCGACCAATCTCATCTAAGTAGGGAATTTAAACGCTACAGTAGCACTACACCATCAGCATTCGCAAGAAAAGCAAAGAAAGATAAGGAGTTGCTGGGCAACGATTTTGTCGCATTTGTACAAGCCTAAGGAAAAAGCATTGTAGAATTTTGTATTGATTAATTTAAACAATACAAAATCATGTTACTACAAAATAAAAAAGTAGCCATTATCGGCGCAGGACCTGTTGGTCTGACAATTGCCAAATTACTTCAACAACAGGGAATAGATATAACCGTTTACGAAAGAGACAAAGACGCACAAACAAGAATTTGGGGCGGTACGCTTGATTTGCACCAAGAATCGGGGCAAGCAGCCATGCAAAAAGCAGGATTGCTGGAAAGCTATTATGCCCTAGCAAGACCAATGGGCAGAAAAGTAACAGATGAACAAGGCAAAATATTGTTCACAGCAAAACCTCAATATGACACTCCTGAGATAAACAGAAATGATTTAAGAAATATATTGTTGGATAGCTTAACAAGCGATACCGTTGTTTGGGATAGGAAATTTACGAAACTGGAAGAATTCGATGGAAAATGGCTTATACATTTTGAGCATGACCTCAACGTCACCGCAGATGTTGTTATCGGAGCCAATGGCGGAATGTCTAAAGTGAGAAAATACCTTACGGATATTGAAGTAGAATATACTGGTACTGTTATCATACAAGGCGAAGTATTTCAACCAACTATAAAATGTGCGGAGTTCTACCAATTATGCGACTATAATATCCTAATGACGGCAGGCGAAGGCATTAATTTAGTTGCTAACCCTCATAACAACGGTGCATTGACGTATAATGTAACCTTTAGAAATCCAGAAGAATGGCTTTATAAAAATGGACTAGACTTTCAGCATACCGACAGCATTGGTATGTTTCTTTCAACAATGTTTTCGGATTGGTACGAATGCTATCAACAATTATTCCGCTCAACCTCATTTTTTGTTGGATTACCAACCAAAAAAATCTCCTTAGATAAACCTTGGACTAATAATCGTCCTTTGCCAATAACCCTTATTGGAGATGCTGCCCATTTAATGCCTCCTTTTGCAGGTAAGGGAGTGAATACAGGGCTAATGGATGCATTAATATTAGCTGATAACCTTACCAACGGAAAATTTGAAACAATTGAAGCGGCTATCAACGATTATGAGCAAAAGATGATGGTGTATGCCCAAGAAGCACAACTTGAAACAAGTAAGAACGAAATAGCGATGCATCAACCCACCTTTTCTTTCAAAAAAAGATTTAGCCATTAAGCTTGTCGATGGTATTCTTGATTGAGCATTTAACAAGTTTACACTTTGAAAGGAATCTAGTAGAAAGAAATAATATTTTCATTAAAATATACAATTTCCAGAAAGGTTATTTAATACCATTTTAGGAATTTAGTACTGACAAATTCATTATATGTCAAATTAAAAAATAACATATATTTCCGATTCAACTTTTTTATTTAAGTGTAATTGCTCATTTTTAACTTAAAACATACAAATAAGTATAATTATCACAGAAATTATGTATTAAATTTAGCCAATCATTCAAAAAATGATTGACGAGTTGGTCTATGCCAACCTACTGTGTACTTCTAAAAATATTAATAATTTTAATCCCTACTATGTCCAATTTTTTAAAATTAATGTTGAAACAAATTCATGTGTTTTTGATGTTGCTATTGGCTAATCACTTACAGGCTCAAAATCAATATGAGCTTAACGGTGCTTGGAAATGTGCACCCATCAAAAGTGTGAAAGAA
Source organism: Arcicella sp. GW458-12-2-14-TSB2 (assembly GCF_059423785.1). NCBI lineage: Bacteria > Pseudomonadati > Bacteroidota > Cytophagia > Cytophagales > Flectobacillaceae > Arcicella > Arcicella sp. GW458-12-2-14-TSB2. The sequence continues at coordinate 5,996 of NZ_JBWKYN010000128.1, forward strand.
AATGGGGAGGTGATTTCATCTCCTCATTTTTTGCTTTCGGGTTGGAAACCTGCCGTTGTTCCGGGAACAGTGCTAACAAGTATGTTGGCTAACAAAGAAATTCCTGATCCTTTTTATGGATTGAACAATGAGAAAATACCAGATATTTATAATACTGGCAGAGACTATTATACTTATTGGTTTGCTAAAGACTTTAAAGAAGTTTCGCCAACCAATGGTTCTGAAGTTTGGTTGAAATTCAGAGGTATCAATTATGCCTGTGATGTTTTTTTGAATGGCAAAAAAGTAAACGAGAAAGTGTTTGAAGGAATGTTTCTTCGTCAATCTTTTAATATTACTAAGCTTTTGGCGAAAGATGGAAACAATCGTTTAGCAGTCATTGTATATCCACCTTACACCGTTGGTAATGCCAATGGCGGGCAAGGTGGTGATGGGACAATTGCTAAAAACGTTTCGCTACAATATACGGCTGGATGGGACTGGATTCGTCCGATTCGTGATAGAAACACTGGTATTTGGGATAAAGTGTATATCGAAAAAACGGGTAAAGTAAATCTGAAAGACCCACATGTAATTACGCTAGTTCCAGAAAAAAGATTACCTGATGCTCCACAAAAACCAGCCATTATCAAAGCCTCTGCTGATTTAGAGAATACTTCTTCTGTAAAAGTTGAGGGTACTTTAGTTTATACCATTGATGGCAACAAGGTTTCCAAAAAAGTAAGCCTTGCTCCTAACAGTACCACTACGGTTAACCTTGATAATTATAGTTTAAAGAATCCTCGTTTATGGTGGCCAGCGGGCTATGGTAAGCAAGAATTGTATGATACAAAATTTGAGCTTATCATAAACGGACAAGTTTCTGACCAAGAGGCTGTAAAAGTTGGGGTACGTGAAATTCAGACAGATTGGAATGCCTTAACAGCAAGTCGCCAGATTTATGTCAATGGACAAAAAGTATTCATCAAAGGGGGTAACTGGATTATTTCTGATGCCATGTTGCGTTTCTCGGACGAGCGATACGATGCAGAAATTCGTTTTCACCGTGATATGAACCTGAACCTCATTCGTATTTGGGGCGGAGCTTTGGTAGAACGTCCAGAATTTTATGAAGCTTGCGACCGCTACGGTTTATTGGTATTCCAAGATTTTTGGATGTCGGGCGATTGTAATGGTCGTTGGGTAGACCCTATGAAAAAAGAAGACCAATGGACAAGAAGAAACTACCCTGATAATCATCAGCTATTTTTATCATCGGCAGCTGATATGATTAAAATGGTAAGAAATCACCCTTCTTTAGCCATCTGGTGTGGAGGTAATGAAATTACGCCACCCGAAGATATTTTAGTACCTCTTAGAGATGAAATTCTTCCAAAATTAGACGGTACTCGTTGGTTTATTGATTATTCAAACTCTGACGAAATGTCGTTTAATTCATTGGGGGGAAATGGCGATGGGCCTTATGGTATTCAACCATTGGATGTATTCTGGAATCAACGCACTTTCCCTTTTAATTCAGAAGTTGGTTCGGTAGGTACGGGCGATTATGAATCATTAAAACGATTTATTCCAAAAGAAAACCTGAATGTTCCTTATCATGATAGTAATCAAAAGCCTGATTCTGTCTGGACTTACCATACTTATACGGGCGTAGGCTACAATCAGTTTATAGACCCTTACGGAAAGTCAAAAGACATCAAAGATTTTGGTTTGAAAGCTCAGTTGGTCAATTATGACCAGTACCGTGGTTTGATTGAAGGTTTTTCTTCACATATTTGGGAATGGTACACAGGCGTGATTATCTGGAAAACCCAAAATCCTTGGACAGCCATGCGTGGGCAAATGTATGATTACTACTTAGACCCTAACGCTTGTTTATATGGCTTAAAAAGTGGTAGCGAATTGGTACACATTATGGCAAATCCTGTAGATGGCATGCTGATGATGGTGAATAATGACTTTAAACCTCGCAGAAATTTGATGTTGGTGGCTAAAGCATATGACATCAATGGAAAAGTAAAAGAAATCACTCAGGTGTTCACCTTTATTGAAGCAAGTTCTGTAAAGAAAATTCTCTCTGTGAAAAAGGTTTTAGAAGAAATTGGTGCTGAAGAAGGTTCATTCTTATCATTACAATTATTGGATGAAAACAAACAAATAGTGAGCGATAATATGTACTGGTATCCTAACAGCAAGGGGGTGTATTCGGGTTTACAAAAAATGAAATCGGTAGAAAATCTAAAAGTAGCTGTAAAGAGTATCGGAACGGGCAAAGTACAAGTAACCATGAGTAATCCTGCGAATAATCCTGTTGCTTTCTTTAACAGAGTTTCGATAGTAGATGAAAGAACCAAAGAACGTATTTTACCAGTATTCTATAACGACAACTACGTTTCTATTGCGCCAGGAGCAGAAAAAACCATTATTATTGACAATGTTCCTTTACAAACAAAACCACAAGTATCTATTGAAGGCTGGAATTATTCCTTGAAGTATTTCAATATTCAATAATAGTTTATGAGTTTAGGGTTTATGAGTTTAAAGTAGATTTAAAACGCATAAACCCTATAAGCTCAAAAACTTTAAACTCATAAACTCATAAACTTTAAACTTATAAACTCATAGACTTTAAACTTATAAACTCATAGACTTATAAACCCTAAACCTCGTCTTCCTTATCTCTCAGTTTACTTACAACCTCCGTTATTTCTCTCGTATAAACATCTAATTTTTCAGCAGCATGTTTAAGGGCATTGATAAAAGAACCTATTTCCTCTTGTGAAAGCATCGGTTCGTCAAACATATTACAAATACCTAGCATTAGTGTAACAGGATGGCGTACCTCGTGCGAAATCTTAAAAAGAATCTCCTCTAAGTCTTTAATGCGGTGTTCTTTTTCCTCCTCTGCTTTTTTCCGCTCATCAATTGGTATCCTTATTGAAAAGTATTGAATGATAACATGGTTTTCATCAAATACAGGAAGAATGATACTGTCTTGCCAAAAATAAGAACCGTCTTTCGCAATACTTTTCACCTCATTTCGCCACATTTCACCCGCAGAAATAGTCATCCACATTTCTTTAAAAAATGTAGTAGAATGATACCCCGCATTCAAAATCCTATGATTTTGTCCAATCAATTCCTCCTCAGTGTATTTACTTACCTCACAAAATTTCTTATTTACATATATAATTATTCCCTTGGTATCAGTAACAGAGCAAATAACACTTTCATTTATCGCCATCTGATAAGCCTCCAAAAACCTTAATAATTCAAGTTTCGACTTATCTTTAAAAGTATAATTTTCTGCCATTCTATTTTACAACAAATCTTCTCTCACTGATTTTTGACTGTTTCAAGGGATAAACTTAGTAAAAAATCATCTAACATAAGATTTTTTCAAGAAAAAATGGAAAGATGTGGCAAACGCAATCGCTCGTCTGCATGCGAGTGATGACTATTAAAAGGCTTCCAGCCGAGATAATTGCAAAATGATAAGTACAATGAATATTCTCGTATGCTAAAACGGTAAACGCAAGGTTTATTACTACTCAAACCTAAATATTGCCCTTCCACAAATCATTTAACTTTGATTAGTTACCCAATTTTATTTCTTTTGTGCAGTTAATTACACTATTTCTAATCTTTCAAAACACTAAACCATCTTATGAGAAAGTATCTACTCTCCTTTTTTACATGTATTGCTTTTACGAGTGCTTTTGCACAGAAAACAGAATTACATTTTGCATTAAATTCTGGTCTTTTTTCTTTCACAGGTAAAGCTTCTGACGCGATTTCATCCATTAATTATAATGAAACCAATCAAAGTGGCTATACCAATAATCCTTATGGTACGCAGTCTGCTATTTCTTATGGCTTTTCTGTGAATTTAAAGAGAATAACAAAAAAGAATTTTATTCTGGGGCTTGACCTTGGCTATGAAAATCTAAGAAGTAAAGTAACAATCAATACCATCAATGGTTATACGGGAAGTTCCACGTATCAACTAGTAGCTACTGGCAAAACGATTTTAAGTTCAGACTTTATCAATATCTTTCCATCTATTGGACATCGTTTTCATACCAATAAAGTAGCCATTGATTTAACGGGTGGTTTTGATATTGGAGCTAATTTAAAGGCTCATGAAAACGGAAAAGCAACAGCCGTTGATGGAACAGTATTTACAACTGGTGTTGATAGACATACCATTAGTGCAGATGTTAGACCAAGAATTCAGGTGGCAGCCATTTATAACAAAATGGGTATTTATGCGGGTTATTCTTATGGTTTTTTAAGTTATAAAGCTGGTTACGTTGGTGGCTCTACCGAATGTGTTGCAAGGTTTGTACGTTTTGGGATAACGTATCAGTTATTTTAAGACTAATTAATCCAATAAAAAAGCGTCTTGAAAATTATCTTTTCAAGACGCTTTTTTATGTGTTTATGCTCTAACTTATTTACTCTTAGCATCCCAAAGGGCTGCTTTTGCTAAGGCTGCTTTGTCAGCACTTCTGGCTTTAATCCAGTCGCTTAAGAATTTATATGATTTTTTATCAGTCTTTGCATCTACCAAGCTATCTAATACAGCAAGGGCTTTAGGCACTTGTCCTTCACGAAAGTAGGCAGTTGATTCTTCTCTCCAAACTCTTCCATTAATTGATTTTTTATCTACGCCTAATTTAGCAAGATTAGCCCTAACCTGATTGATTTTTGCAACAGAATAACGCATTCCGCGACTACTGTACAAAGAATACATAATAATGTTTTCAGCAGTTTGTTTTACTAGGGTTTTATCATATTTAGCATTGAATTCACCTAAATGGTTAATCATGTATTCAAAAATATCATTATCGTCATCCATGATTACTTTTTGCAATAATAAAAAGCTGGTATTATTGCTGTATTGAGCAGACGGGATGATTTTCGCATAATTATTCATCGCATTGATATTATCCAACGTATCACGCATAATTCTAGCCATAAAGCCATATTCAATCAAGAAATTAGCATCACGATTGCCAGAACGGTAGCTTGTTTTATAATTACTAGTACGTTGCTTAGGGTCAATTGCCTTCGTAGCAGCTTCAATCAATGCTTGGGGAGTATTATAATTCTCGCCCAAAACTGTAATGTGCTGTAGCTTTACATCTTTATCAAAAAATAAAAGTGTTGGTGTAGAGGGAATCCAAATGCCTTGTTTATTCAAAAAAGCTGCTCCTTCTGGCGAAGTAATATCAAGCTTATAATTTACAAAGTTTTGGTTGAAGATATTCCCTACTTGTGCATTTTCAAAAGTAGGTTTGAAAGCATTACAAACATGACAGGTAGGTGCATATACTTCTAAGTGTACAGGTTTGTTTTGGGCTTTGGCTAAGTCAAAAACTGTTCTAAGGTTTCCTCCCTGTAAAAAAGCTGTTCCTTTCTGAGCAAAAGATAAATTGCTTAGCAGTATGAAAACAGCGAGCATTAATAATTTTTTCATGGTTAAAATTGGATGATTGCGAAATTCCTGACCCGATTATACGTCTCACTCTCTTCAGAGAATAAGGTTGTTCAGTTCTTATGTTATTGGCTTTTTAATAAAACAAGATGTAAAAACGAAATAATATTTTTCTCAAAATCCATTCTATTAGCGGGTGACTTAATTTCTACTGATTACCAACATCTTTTAACGAGTTGAAATGAAGATGTGATTATTGATAAAATTGGTTCAAATAGGCTTAAATCGCCTTTCAAACCAAGCGTCGGTCGCCTCATGTCATAGCCTGACTACTTGAAGCTTTTATTCCTAGCGAGGGACTTAAGTCCCTCGCTAGGAATAAAAAACATTGATTATCAGTTATTTATATACTTATGAGTAATCAGTAGAAATTAAGTCACCCGCTAATAGAAAGGATTAGAACTTAATACTCATTAATAATCAATTATTGTCCTTTTTCAGCAGCTTTGATTTCCTCTTGCAGATTTTTAGTAAGTGTTCTACAAAGGTTGTCAATTAAACTAGCCATTTTTTCATCACCAGTAGCATCTACTAAAGTATTGCCTACACTTCCGATGATTTCAATATAAAAACGCTTCATTTCTAAAACGTCCATGTCTTTTGTCCAAAGTGGTAACGCTAAAGTTCCTTTGTGGTAATGGTCCCAAACACCTACAAAAATAGATTTTGTTTCTTCAATACCTTCATTAGGGTTGTCTGTGGCCGACCATTGTATTTGTTCAGGGATACTTTGGTCGTCTAATTGTACTTTAAAAGTAATTTCAGAATGTTTCATTATAAATAATTAGTACTTTTTTATATTATGGTTTTTTGAAATAAGTAGCCCAAAAAACTAATAGCTCATAACTCAGCGCTGATAGCTAATACTACTGATTTGCAAAAACTTTTTTCAATAAATCCGTTACACGAGCAGCAGGATTTTCTCTGATTTTGAGTTCTTCTTGAGCAACTAAAAGGAATAACCCGTCAATTGCTTTTTGAGTTGCATATTGTTTTAAATCTGGGTTAACTTTTTTAGCAAATGGAATTTTATTGTACGTCGTAGCAATTTCTCCGTATAATTTTGTCGCACCCGTCGCATTAATAGATTCTTCCATCACAGGAGCAAATGCATTAGTTAATGCTACCGAAGATGTCCTTTTTAAATAATTAGTAGCAGCATCTTTATCTCCTTTCAAAATACTGACAGCATCTTGTATCGTCATTTGTGTGATAGCATCCACAAAGATAGGTACTGCTTTTTCTGCCGCTTTCTCTGCTCCTCTGTTCAAGGCTGTAATAAACTTATCGCATTGAGCACCCAAGCCAATCTGACGAAGTTTTTGTTCTACATTTTGGGCTTCTGGGGGGAACAAAAGTTTAATAGCTTGGTTTCCAAGAAAACCATCTGTAGCCGAAGCCTGAGCAGCACTATTTTTGATACCCACAGTCAAGGCTTCTTTTAAACCTTTACCAATCTCTGCGGTGGTTAAAGGTCCAGATGTGTTACCTAAAACATCATTCGCTTGTTTAAGGATATTTCCAAAATTCTGTGAATTACAGCTACTCACTGAAAAAATTAAGGATAGGCCTAAGAATATTCTTTTCATTTTTTTAATTTCAAGATTTAACAATATTAAAAACTGACAAATTTTTATGTAAAGTCATTGTCATTTAAACGCCAAAACACTTGAATTTGTGTAATTTTGAACAAAAATAATCAATTAGGACTAAGCCTTTAGCTAAAAGGTAAAAATAAAAATGATTCGAGCAGAGATAATTACTATTGGTGACGAGATATTATATGGGCAAATTACTGATACTAATACACAATGGATTAGTGCTGAACTTGATAAAATAGGCATTCGTACCGTTAGGAAATCTTCCGTTGGTGACACAGAGGAGGCTATTTTACAAATTTTTAATGAAGCCACCCAACGAGCAGAATTAGTAATTGTAACAGGAGGCTTAGGACCGACAAAAGATGATATTACGAAAAAGACATTTTGTAAGTATTTTAACACTACCCTTGAAGTACATCCAGAAGCATTAACAGATTTACAAGACTTTTTCAGAAAAAGAGGGCGTGAGGTAACAGGTTTAAATCTTGGACAAGCAGAATTACCCGCCAATGCTACTTATATCAAAAATACCATGGGGACAGCACCCGGTATGTGGTTTGAACAAAATGGCGTAGTATATATCTCTATGCCAGGGGTGCCTTATGAAATGAAAGGGTTAATGACGTTATCGTTGTTACCCAAAATACAAGCTTATTTTAAAACGCCTGTCATTTTCCATAAAGTAATTCGTACAGTTGGTATTGGGGAATCTTTGTTAGCCGAAATGATTGACGCTTGGGAAGATGCCTTGCCTCCACATATCAGACTAGCTTATTTGCCCTCGATGGGCAGTGTAAAGCTCCGTCTGACAGGCTTCGGAGAAGATATTGCTTTGCTTGAAAAACAGGTAGAAGAAGAATTTCAAAAAGTACTGCCTACTATTCAAAGTTATGTATATGGCTATGGCAACGAAGAACTAGAAGAGGCAATTGGACGTTTATTGAAAGAAAAAGGTTTGACCGTTTCAGTAGCAGAAAGTTGTACTGGTGGATATTTGGGGCATCAATTCACTAAAGTAGCTGGCTCTTCAGCGTATTTTATGGGTGGAATACTCTCTTATGACAACAGCGTTAAAATTAATCAGTTAGGCGTAAAGCCCGAGACGTTAGCACAATTCGGGGCAGTTTCTGAGGAAACGGTTATCGAAATGTCAGAAAATATTCGCAAATTATGTAATACAACTTTTGGATTAGCGACTAGCGGCATTGCTGGACCAGACGGTGGAACACCCGACAAGCCCGTGGGTACTATCTGGATTGCCATTGCCACAGAAAGTAAAACAATCACAAAAAAATTGCAATTGGGTGGGTTTCGTGAACAAAACATTCATCTTACAGCAATCAACATACTGAATTTATTAAGAACAACATGGCTTTAATCGAAGTAATCATGCCCAAAATGGGCGAAAGTATCATGGAGGCTACTATTTTGAAGTGGCTTAAAAGTGTAGGCGAAAAAATTGATGCCGACGAGTATTTATTAGAAGTAGCTACTGATAAAATTGATACTGAAGTACCTTGCTCTCAATCAGGTGTTTTAACGGAGATTTTGGTTCAAGAGGGTGAAATCGCTGAAATTGGCAAGCCTATTTGTATTATCAGTACTGACGAAGAGGAGGTTAAGGACAATACAAAAGTGGAAGTAATTTCTGAGCAACTGGCACAAGAAATTGAAGAAATAAAAATATTGACAGGCATTAATCTTGACCCAATTACGCAAGAGGCTGTCGTTTCATCCAATAATGGCTCAAGGTTCTATTCTCCATTGGTATTGAGTATTTCTAAAGAAGAAAATATTTCTAAGACTGAGCTTGATGCTATTGTGGGGACAGGTGCAGACCAAAGAGTAACAAAACACGATATTCTTAATTATTTAGAACAACGCAAAACGACTAAGGCAACACCACAAGCCAAAGCTCCTGAAAAAATAGTTTCAAATGCTTCTCCCGTTTTCATATCTGGCAATGATGAGATTATTCAGATGGACAGGATGCGTAAAATGATTGCTGAAAGAATGGTGGATTCTAAAAGGGTTGCTCCTCACGTTACATCTTTCGTAGAAACTGATATGACGAATGTAGCCATCTGGAGAAACAATATTAAAGATTCTTTCAAAAAGCAATATGGCGAAAACATTACTTATACACCTATTTTGTTAGAAGCCATCGTTAAGGCTATCAAGGATTTCCCTCAAATTAATGCGTCGGTTGATGGCGATAGAATTATATATAAAAAGAATATTAATGTAGGGATGGCGGTTGCGTTGCCTAACGGTAATTTAATTGTGCCAGTCATTCATAATGCTGATTCTTATAATTTAATTGGTCTGACCAAGAAAATTAACGATTTAACAAAAAGAGCAAGAGAAAATAAGCTTAAACCTGAAGATTTGGAAGGTGGCACTTATACTTTCTCTAACATTGGCACTTTCGGAAATATCATGGGTACGCCCATTATTGTTCAGCCACAAGTAGCTATTATGGCGTTTGGAGCTATTCAAAAAAAACCTGCTGTAATTGAAACCCCACAAGGTGATTTGTTAGGTATTCGTCAAAAGATGTTTATTTCTCATTCTTATGACCACAGAATTGTGGATGGCTCATTAGGTGGACAATTTGTAAAAAGAGTATCAGATTACTTTGAAGCCTTTGAAATTGATAGAAAATTGTAGGTAGAGTGCTGTATATTTATCACTAGCGAGGGACTTAAGTCCTTCGCTAGTGATAAATATTTTTATAACGTTCCCTTCTTATTTAAACTCCTTACTAGTTGGTAGCTCAACGCTCTTTATCGCACCAATAGGGGCTATTTTTATATTTTTATTACCTTTTTTCAAATAAAAGTAATACAAACTATTTGAATTTATGAGGTAAACTTGCTCTGCTTCACCACTGCTAAAATTAAGGGTAGTTTTATATTCAAGTACATCTTCCTTTATTCTTCTTGATAAGCCTAATCCTTTTCCCAACCCTATTCCAACGAAGAATGAAAATAGCGTTAATGCCATAAATTTTACAAAAAGGTTGGTAAAGTGGTTTGCAAGTCTTTCATTATCTAATTCACCCTTACCTTTTAATCCCGCTAATCTTTTTACCCACTCTTTATCACTTTTTTTTGATAGGTAAGCTGGGAAATAATATGAAAATGCGATAAGCACTATTAATAAAATTAGTATAACTGGAAAGGAAGCTAAATCGACAATCGGACTTATTAATATGTCTGTAATGGTTGAATATTTTAAAATATTTACCCCTAATTGATAAAACATTACCCCTTCTTTAAATATTCCCAATATTATCAAAAAAAGATAGCCAAACGGAATTGCTTTTTGTATGCCTTCAGAAAATTTCATTTTTGTAAGTTTAGTTATTTAATTGTTTGTTGTATGGTGTTTTTTGCATTTCTAAAACTATGCATATATTTCTAAATATCCAATTTATTAGAAGGCATCGGATCTTAAGATAGAAGGATGTCTCATAAAACATAAGTCATTCTGAATTTTTCTTAGAATAGGGAAGTTTAACAAAATAGCCTCATTATGGCAAAATATTTCGCCCCGATAGGGCTTGGAGAAGAGAACTAAATTAGCAGGATATTTCTACCGATATATTGTTCCTAACGGAACTATTATTCCATATATATAAATCAAACATGAGTCATCCCGAATTTTGGGCAAAATTTGTCCACAAGATATTGTGAATGGCTATTCTTATTCTGTAAATC
>NZ_JBWKYN010000129.1:0-16696 GCF_059423785.1 Arcicella sp. GW458-12-2-14-TSB2
TTTTCGGACAGTCTCTTTATACAGAATTAATATACAAATCATTATTATCAAAGCTGTAGCTTTAGGGTCTTTGAATAAAGAAGGTCAGTTACTCCGACAGTCTTAACTCCTATACGTGCATATATAAATCCTGTTTTGGACAAAGTAACCTTTTGAGATGCTGTTAGTGTTTTTAAATCAAGGAAAATACTATTATTACCAACAGATAAATTAGTAAATGCCTTTTCATATACTTTGGAAGTATTATCAACAATTGACGTGACGCCCAAATATATTACTACTTTTTCCAATACAGCTGTTGAAACATTTTTTTCTAAATTAAATGTTGCTTTGTAAGTGGAATCACTGACCTCAGTGGCATAATTAGATAACCAAAAGTAAGGTGTAACTTCAAAGTTGACATTAGTTTTAGTTCCTTTTAATGAAAAACGCAATGTATCTTTATTGGTAACCCAAGGGCCTTTACCGGGTGTAATTACTAGATAGTAATCCCCATCAAATGTATTGATAGTGTATGTACCATCTTCTCTGCCAAACATTTTGATATATCCGACATCCCACTTTTCTGGTCCAACCTGATTTAGTTGAAGCATATTTGTCCCCGTAACATCCGAGGCAGTTCCCATTAGTTGCAGAGGTTGCCCCTTATAAAGGAATTGACCTGATATAACCGAAGTGGGATAGCTCCAGTTATCAATTTCTTTGCTACATGCCGTAATGCAAATCAGCACAACTAACATCAATGCTGAAATACTATATATATTTTTTTTCATATTGCCGTATTAAAATAGTTATTGATTAGGATTGATTACAAGCCTTGGATTATTGGTAATCCAAGAGCTCTCGATAATTCCATAATAATTTGTGATAGGGAAATATAAAGGAGTGGTTGCTCTTTTATACGATACCTGTTTTGTAAAAACCCATTTGCCATTGTTAGGGTCTCCTTGACTAACCACCTTATATGGAAATAATGAAAACATTTGTGCCGTAGCATCGCCAGGAACACCATTCCAGAGTGTATGTGCTAGTCTCCATCTTTTAAGATCCCAAAAACGATGATCTTCAAATGCGAACTCAACACGGTATTCATTTACAATTTTATCAAAAGTAATTGTTGAAGTAGTTAAAGGTTGAATACCTCCCCTGTCTCTAACGACATTGATATACTGAACAGCCAAGGCAGTTTGGCCTAATTCAAATGCTGCTTCAGCCGCTATAAGATATGCTTCAGCAATTCTGAAACGAGGCATCCACATTGCACTAAAAGTTGGATTTAGACCTGCACCAACTGTTTCGTCAAGAAATTTACGGACTAAAAATCCAGTTTTGTTCACATAGTTATTAGAGTTTGCAATGGGGCCATTGATAGATGTCAGAACATCTCCAGCGTTCATACTTCCTGTTGGTCCAGCATTTATCACATAATTACCTGAGGTGTTTTTGTTAATTTGTCCAGCCTGTAAACTTACTACAAGATTACGGTAAGTGGCATTTGGCCAAATAACAGTCCCCCAAAGTCTAGCGTCTTTCGCAGTAAAAGGGTCTTCTACACTATTATAAAAAACATAGCTACCATCTGTGTTATTTGTTTTAATAGCTGAATTGCTCCCATCCTTGTTTTCAAAAGCCTCTACTAAGTTAAGGAGTGCTCCTAACGCATTTCCTTCTGTATAGTCACGCAAGGAATAAGGCATAGCATAATTAGTAAAAGTAGTTACCACATTTGGAGCAAGCCTATCCAACGCCCAAATAACTTCTGTATTGCCAGCCTTAACGCTTGTGGCTTTATAAAAGGCCAACCCAGGATTGGCTGCGTCCTTCTGGATTACATAAGGACTTTCCGCAATCACCTTCTGTGCTGTAGCTAGTGCCAATGTATAGAATGCTGTTGCACTGTCAGCAGGTATGCCAGCCTCCCAACCAGCTGTACGCACTGTCGGGGTTTTTAAGTTTCCATATTTTGCAATGGAAGCAGCATAGATAGCCGCTCTGGACTTTAACATTAATGCAGCCCATTTATTGACTACTGACGAATTGGTTGTTTTTGAAGAGGTTAGTCTTGGTATAGTTTGGTCACATTGGTCAATAACATATCGGTATATTTGTGCTTCTGTAGAGCGTGGTGTTCTCCAACCTGTGACATCCACCCCTGCCTGATATGTATAAACTGTATCGCCTATTATTGGCATACCACCAATTGAACGAGCCATACTGAAATAATACCAAGCACGTAAAAATTTAGCCTGAGCTTCCATATTTAAACGTTCGGATTCGGGCAAAGAAGGTAAGGATTTAGCTGTTGAAGAGTTTATTCCTTTCAAAAACTGATTAATCCTTCTCACCAATCCATAGTCGTACACTCTGTAAAAATTACGTGGTATTTGTTTTTCATCATCAGTTGTGGTGGCTGCACCATATTGTACGTTGGCCTCGTCGAGTAAATGGTAAGCTCCATAGTCTCCATTTTGCTGTCCATAATTCACAGAAGTATAAAAGGCCGCCAGAGTTGACTGAATCAAAGTTTTATCATTATATACAACACTTTCAGGTAAGTTGTTAACCACTTCTCCGTCAAGTTCTTTTACACAACTGCTTAAAGATATTGAGAGGAAGGCTAATATGCAAAATATTGTTATTATTCTATTTTTCATTTAATTGAGATTTTGAAGTTCATTAGAAAGATGCTTGGAAACCAAAATTGTACACTTTAGGATTAGGATAAGAATTACCAGAACTTGAAGTAATTTCAGGGTCCAATCCTGATGGCATATTAGAGATAGTAAGCATGTTATAACCTGCAAAATAAAATCTAAGATTGGCTATTCCTGCTCGTTTGGTTAATACAGTAGGCAAAGTGTAGCCAATTTCAAGGTTACGAAGTTTGACATAAGTAATATTGGTTTGCCAATAACTGTTTGGCCAATGGGTATTCATCCAGTTGTTTACACCTTTTGTTAAAAGAGGATATTTTCCGATGTTAAAACCACTGTTTTTATCCCAAATATCTTTGTACCATGTAGAATTATCAGCTAAGTATTGTGATACATTTGCATTAGGGTCAAAATAACGTAAATAGCCTTGTTGTTCATACGTGTAAGCAGACGCTCCTACAAAATCTGCACGGACATCTATTCCTTTCCAGTTTGCACCAAAATTGAAAGCGAAATTTATCCATGGTGTTCCAGAGTTGGTCCTATAAGTTACATTCTTCATATCGAGTTCAGTAATATACCCATCTCCATTGGTATCTTGATATATATAGTCCCCTGGTCTAAGTGTTGTATTTCCTGCATGGTCTTGGTCGATAGGATACTTAGCAATTTCTTCCCAAGTTTTAAACTGTCCGATGGCAATTAATTGAAATGACCCATCTCTATAGCGTCCTTCGGTACTACCAAGATCTCGATACTGATTGTAAGCAGATGACCAGTGGGGTTTGTATCTTTCGCCTGTTATCCATCTTGAAAAACTAAAATTTCCTCCTACCCAGTAATTAATATCTTTAATCTTATCTTTCCAGTCTAAAGAAAACTCAACACCCTTTGTATAATCGCCATTCAAATTTTCGGATGGAAGACCAAAGCCTACTTCATTTGGTAACAGAACATCGTAACGACTACCCAGTTCTCCAGTTTGATGACGGCTGAACCAATCAAAACCGCCTTTTAATCGGTTGTTTAATAAAACTATGTCTAAACCAACATTTAATGTTTTAACTCGTCCCCAGGTATATACTGTAGGCAAGCCCGATACCGTAGTTGTTGTTACATTGGCTCCATTTAATATTGCATTACCAGTATTATAGTTATATCCAGTGATGAAAGACAAAGCTGAACCAAGTTCCTTACCAGCTATACCATAGGAAGCCCTTAACTTTAAATCGTTAAAAGTATTACTCAAGAAATTATTATTTTTCCAGAAATTTTCCTGAGATACACGATAAGCCAATGACCCGTATGGGAAAAAGCCAAATCTACTTCCTGGTTGATAAAAGTAACTTCCATCATATCTTGTAGAAAATTCTGCAATGTATTTACCTTCAAAATCATAATTTAGTCGTCCTATAAATCCTAATCTTTTCTGAATATAACTTATATTATCGGTTACTGTAATACCTGGCGTTGCATTTGTAAGATACTGAATACCATTTGCCACAGGCGACCCCCAAATATATACACTAGGATACGTTCCTCTTTTACCCTCCATACCACTAAACAAAAAGAGATTGTGGTTACCAAAGGATTTTTTATATTCCAATTGCAAGTTGGTAGTAACTTCCTCATTGTTTTGGATAAACCTTTCAACATAGCGACCGTTTCCTGAATAAGCCACGTTATACTGAGACGATGTCTTGTCATACGAGTAAAGAATTGGGGAAAGCTCTAGCAAATCGGTCTTATAGTTTTTATACCAATAGGTAAATAATCCTCTTGCTTTAAACCCTTTGGCAATCTCTAATTCTGCCGATCCATTAATAAGTATCACTCTAGATTCAGCTTGGTATTTACCAGATGTTTTGTAACCAACCCATCCATAACTGTATTGTGGGTCGATGGTTGATATCAGTGGATAATCTTCATTGCCGTTGTAGTATGGCTTCTTTGTAGGTAAATTACGGAATGCCGTTTCTTCAGCAAACGAATAGTCATCTCCGGGCAGGCCTGGCTGTTCATTGTGTTCTAAACGCCCCTGCATGCCAAAACCTATTTTGAATCGCTTTGAGATGTTTGCATTTATATTAGATTGAAAATTGGTTCTAGAAAAGCCTACAAAGTTTCTCAAGAGCCCTTGTTGCTGTAGATTCCCAACACTTACATAGTAGTCTACATTATCAGACCCACCCGAAAGATTGATACTATTATAGAATTGTGGCGCTGTTTGCCAGATATAGTTATACCAATCAAAAGAAGTGTGATCATCATCTACCTTATTAACCCATTTTTCATATTCATCCTTTTTGATAGTTCTAGCGTTTTCTGATACTCCATTATAGGTTTCATCTTGGATAATTGCCCTAAGGTACGTAACTGCATCAGCTGGCTTATTATACCCAGACGCTTTTTGCACCCCAAAATAGCTTTGTAAACCTACTTTTAACTTCTGGTTTCTTTTTCCTTTCTTTGTAGTTACTACAATTGCTCCATTGGCGGCTTGCATCCCATAAATAGCGGCACTACCATCTTTCAGTACAGAAACGGATTCTATATCATTAAAATCCATTTGGGAAAAACTGCCCATATCGCGAACTGCCCCATCAATAATTACCAGTGGTGTACCTATATTTCTTATTTGAATAGAAGGTTCACTACCAGGCCGACCTGTATTCTGACGGAAATTCAAACCAGGTATTTTTCCGACAAGTGCACCAGCTGCTGTTGCCGTTTTACTATGCGAAAGCTCATCAGCATTCACAGTAGAAATTGCCCCTGAAATAGTTTTTTTGTTTTGTGTTCCGTAAGCTACTACCACTACTTCATCTAAAGATTTTTGGTCAATTGCCATTGAAATAGTAAAAACAGTTCGTTTCCCTATCAGAACTTCTTGTTTGGCATAACCTACATAGCTAAATACTAAAATGCTATTTTCATCTTCAACATCTATTTTAAATTGCCCATTTTCATCAGAGTTCGTCCCTTTTACAGTTCCTTTTATAGTGATATTTACTCCTGCTAATGGTTTCCCGTTTTCATCCTTTATTGTACCAGAAACATTTTGGTCGATGACTCCCTCTATATTTTCGAACGATGCCTCATCCATGTTTTCACTGGTGGCTCTGGGAGTCTCCACATTGCGAAGTATGATTCTATTACTTACTTCTAAAAAGGTAATATTTAAGGGTTTAAGTACTTTTGTAAGTACTTGCGAGAGTAGCTCATTATTAGCAGTAATACTTACTTGTTTATCAAGTTTTATCATCCTTGAATTAAATGAAAACTTAACATTGGCAGACTTCTCAAGTTTTGTTAATACTTTTCCTAAAGTGACTTCTTTCATGTTGATACTCACATGTTTAGCCAACATTTCTTGACCATTGACGTTAGTCGCCATGGTAACACTTGAGAAGACAAGTACTATAAAAGATTGTAAAAATGACATTTTCACGATTTGGTAAAGCAACCGCTTGTAGTTAAAAGTTTTTTTCATACTTTTGGTTCGTTTTTGTTTAATACTGATTGAGTTGGTATAAGCAAAATAATTCCCACACTCCTTAGCAGAGGAGCGTACATCGAACAGAGAAGGGAAGTCACTGGCGTTAAAAATGTAGCAGCATTTTTAACGCCTTTTTTAATGGATTTTTATCATATTGTTTTTGTGATTAGATAGTTAGTTGCAACCATTTGAGTAAATAATTATTTGGTTTCCATTCATTTCATATCTGGTATTATTCCCCAAACTTTCGCAGATAATCTTAAGTTTTTCAGGAAGGGGTTGATCGCTCAAGGATGTTGTAAGATAGCAGTCTTTCAACTTTTCCTTTGGGTAATCTATTTCTATCAAATATGCTTGTTTAAGTGTGGTAAATATCTGGCTGACTGCCACATCTGCAAATTCAAAATTTACTTGTTCTATCGTTTCAACCTGATTTGTAGTATCTGATTTGTTTTTATTAATAGTTATAATCTGATCGAATATCAACTCTTTGCGTTGGAAACGAATAGACTGGTTAGGAAGAAGTACAATGGGTTTATCTGATGCCTGTACACTAGTATTTGAACTGATACTGACTTTACCTGTTCGTACTACTACGTCTACATTAGGATTGTCTTTATAAGCTTTTATTCTAAAGCTTGTCCCTAGTACTTTAGTGACTAGTTCGTTGGCGAAAACAAAGAAAGGTTTTGCAGGATTTTTACTGATTTCAAAAAAGGCTTCGCCTAAAAGATATACTTTTCGTTCATTGCCGATAAAGAGTTTTGGATAGCTCAATTTACTATTCGGTTGTAATAATACTGAACTACCATCCGAAAGTGTAATCAACTGGGGTTTATTAGTATTATTCGCTTGTTCTATCAGTCCGTCGTTTTGTTGACTAATTAATTGTTCATAGTCTAACAATTTTTGAGGAGTAATTTGTTGTTGATACACCCAAACCAAACAGATACCAATCAGTAAAATAGCCGCAACCTTTTGTAAGGTTGATGATTTGAATAACCGTACCCAAGAGTTTCCTTGATTAATACGTTCTTGTTCATTAATTTTCTCCCAAGTATGTCCTAAAGCGTCTTGAATATCCGCTTTTTGTATTTCCTGTTCATCAACCTTCATTGCCAATAAATATAAGCGAGCCGATTGCATAAGCTCGGTGGATTCATCTTTAGAAAGAGTCCACTCATGCCACTGATGATGATGTTTCCCTTCAAGTACCCACTCTTTAAAAGAGCTGTCGCTAAGGAAGTCATCTATAGATTGATAAGTTTTTCGCATTGTCCTATGGAAATGGTTTCAAAACTAGAGAGGACAGCATTTTTTGGGGATACTCACTTTTTTGTATTTTTTTTCGAAAAAAATTAAAAAAACCTTGAAAGTAGTATAAATACAAGGGTTAAATCTCCAGACCAAGCATCTCTAAGATGTTGTAATGCTCTGAATACAAGGTTGTTAGCAGATTGATAATTAATATCAAAAGTTTCTGAAATTTGTTCAATAGTTAGTTCTTGATGATAACGAAGATACAATGCTTCTTTTTGCCTAGCAGGAAGAGCATTAATAAGTTTATTAAGATATGTTACTTTAGAAGCTGTTATTTCATCATGAATGAGTTTTTCTTCAATCGAAAAATCCATTAAAAAATCAAGCCCTTCTACTGAAGTCGTTTGACGAAATATATGGTCTCGTTCATGTAATCGAGCAATGCGTTTACGTACACTAGATAAAAGATATGCCTTTACTACTACTTTATCTTGAAGGGAGTGTCGATACAACCACAAATCTACAAAAACATCTTGTACACAGTCTTGTACTTTGTCGGAATGTGACATTAATGAATTTCCATAATTTACCATTGAACGAAAATAACGCTCAAATAAATTTGAAAAAGCCCATTCATTGCCCTCTCTTAAACTTTTCCATAGGGTTTCATCGCTAATATCTAATGTCATATCATTGAAGAAAATATTCTTTAATAAAACAAAAGTAATTTATTTTTTAATTAATCGAAGAAATCCACATGATTTTTTCTAAAGCCCAAAAGAGATTATGATTCATAACTATTCTTGCAATAATAGAAAATTCTTCAAATGTAATTAATCTCTATTTTGAAGAATTTATATATGAAAGCTATTCTAAATGAACCTATGTTCAATAACGCATATATTATACGACAACAAGCTTGCCTTGATTCTAGGAAACCAGCTATAAAGTTATTCTTTATTTTTAAGCAGGATATCGTAACTACCAGATTGTACCTTGACACTTTTCCATTTTTATCAATACTAATTTTACGTCTTAAAACTTTAGTTAGTGTGTTAGCTAGATTTCATATCTACTAATAATTGTATAGTCAAACGGATGTTTGAGTGGACTGAAGAATACAGATAGTTAGGATTTAGAAACATTAAATCAAACAATAATTAGATAGGCTTAAAAAATAGAAGTTTCGAATTAATAAATTACAACAATTCTATTTTTGTATTATAATTTATGTTATGTTAACTAACATTAAACTATGCTAGTTACCTATTTCATGAGCAAAGCATTAACTAATATATAAATGGTATTAGTATTAGACAGTATTTCAAGTATTGAATATAAATCTCCATGAAGATGGTAACTTATATGGCGATTCCTCTTATTTGAACCAATACTTTTTAGAGTTTCATAAGGAGTTGAATCTGGTTAAAAGAAGACAAATAATGATTATTAAAATGGTTTTTATGAAAACACAAGACTTGAAAATTATAAATTATGTAATAAATTTACGAACTGTCGAATTATTTTCTCAAGCAAAGAGTTGAATTTACATATATGAAACCCAAAGAGAATAGTGTACCAGTCTATAAATTAACAGATTTAATGATAGACGATCCACAGCCTGAACTTTATGATATAAAATCAGATGATTTTAGCATAAAAGTGAATATTCCTTTGGTTGAGCTTGAAATCTTCAAGAAATATTTTCGTACAGACTGCTTCATCATATTCCTCGTTTTAGAGGGAGAGATAAGAATTGATATTAATTTAGAAGAGTACAGTGCTAAGAAAAACAGTATTATTATTGTTTCTCCTAACGATTTGAAACGCTCTGTCTCTACCAAAGATGCCCTTGTATCAAGTATCGCTTTTAATGCTAACTTTATGACTAAAGCGACCGATACAGTTAAAAATATATCTGAAGTTTTTAGTTATTTGACTTATCAAAGCTTACCTCTTTGGACGCTAGAGCCTAAAGATGCTAATACCCTAAAAAAGCTGTTGGAGCAAATCTCATATCGTACTGTTGATATAAAAGAACATCCTTTTGGGAAAGAACTACTTTATACTCATTTTAATATTCTTCTATACGAATTAGGCGGTTTTGCTAAAAAGTACTCAATATTTAAAAGTACTAATTTGTCCAGAAAAGAAACTTTGGTGATGAACTTTGTATCTCTTTTACAACAAAAAGTTAAATTTCAACGCAATGTTCAGGCTTATGCTTCTCAGCTAAATATTACACCTAAATACCTTACTGAAACCGTCAAAGAAATTTCTGGAAAAAGTGCAGGAGAAATTATTGACGACTTTGTTATTCAAGAAGCAAAAATAATCTTGAGTGATTCAAATTTAAGCATTTCCGAAGTTGCAGAAGAACTTCATTTTAGTGACCAATCTTTCTTTGGAAAGTTCTTTAAAAGACATACTGGAATTTCTCCAAAAGAATATCGCAAATTAGATTAATGCGTTACGATATTAATTTTTGTAAAATAATCTCGACTTCTTATCATTTCAAAAAATAGAAAAACGACTTTCTGACCAATCTTAGCGAATTCATGACCTTTTTAAATGCTATTGGGTGTGCCAACTTTGTAGCATCAAATTATAGTATCATTTAAACATGAATATCCTTATGATAAAGTCAAATCTCGTAAAGGCTTTCCCTTTATTAGTGACCACCCTAATGCTTTCAGCCTGTGGAAATAAGCCTACAGAAACGCAAGATAAACCTAAGGCTGTTAAGGTAACGACTCAGCAAGTTGAAGAAATTAATAGTCGCCAAAAACTTAGCTATTCTGCTACTATCGAGCCAGATATTATTACCAAAATAGGTTTTGCAGTACCTGGTGTAATCAACAATGTTACGGTGAAAGAAGGTCAGTTTGTAAGACAAGGTCAGTTATTGGCAAGCATTGATGCTACCGAATACGACAATGCCTTAATTATTGCCAATGCAGGCCTAGAACAAGCCGAAGACATGTATCAGCGACTCAATGAACTTTATCAAAAAGGAAGTCTTCCAGCAAAAGATTATATCGATATTAAAACAAAGCTAGCTCAGGCTAAAGCCAGTAAAAGTATTAATAGTAAACATATTTCTGACAGTAAATTGTATGCTCCTATGTCGGGTATTATTACAGAGAAGTTGATTGAACGTGGAAGTATGGCCGCTCCTGGTGTTCCTGCATTCACCATTATTAAAACAGATAAAGTTTATGCTAAAATCACTGTCCCAGAAAATGAGATTGGAAGTTTTAAAGTAGGCATGCAATCAAATGTTTTTATTCCGACCTTAAGTGATTCAGTAAAAGGAACAATATCAATTATTAATCCACAAGCAGATGCTGTTTCAAAAACCTATTCAGCAAAAATCCTTTTGAATAATATCGGGCAAAAATTACTACCTGGCATGATTGCTAATGTAGCAATTAATCCAAATAAGTATGTCCCTGTAATTACGATTCCAGCTACGGCAGTACTTAGAGATGCAGATGACATTACTTATGTATTTGTTGTCAATGCAGAGAAAAAAGCTGTTCGGAAGCGTATAACCATAAGTAGTCTTATTGGAAGTAAAGAAGCAATTGTAAAAGACGGACTGACTAAAGGGGATTTAATTATTGTGGAAGGTCAGACTCAACTCAGAGATGGCTCATTAGTAAGTTTTTAAAATGATACATCAATGTCAGTTTTTAGCAAAATAAAAAAATGGAAAAACGAAAGGTAAATTTTATTGAGGCTGCAATGAGATACAAGGAGGTAACAATAGTTATAACTTGCTTGTTATTGATATTTGGCTATTATTCCCTTCGGAATATGCCCCGTGCCGAAGACCCTAAAATTGATACGCCAGTAGCAATGGTGTATGCTTTTTATCCTGGTGCCGATGAGGTACAAATGGAAAAACAAGTAACTTCCAAAATAGAACAATATTTATTCTCTTTTGAAGAAGTAAACAAACAGAAAACAAAATCGCAAACAAGAGATGGACAGGTCTTTATCACAGTTGAGCTCCATACAAGCGTAAAAGATAGAAAGAAATTTTGGGCTACTTTACAGCATGGGTTTAATACCGTTGTTCGTGGTAATATTCCAGCGGGTGTTATTGGTCCAATTACAAATAGCAATTTTGGGGATGTAACGGCTCAAATTATAGCTGTATCTTCTTCGACAAGGAGTTATGCAGAGCTAGAGAAGTATCTTGATAAGATGGAAGATGTACTAAAAACAATTCCTGAAGTATCAAAAATTAATCGCTCTGGCGGGCAGAAACAACAAATTTATGTTACTGTAGATGACCAAAAAATGTTACAATATGGCTTTGACTTAGGTACGATAGTCAAGACCTTACAAATGCAAAACATTACAGGTTATTCTGGAGAAATGACAATCAGTAAAAATACTATTCCTGTATTTACGAACAGTCAATACAAAACAGAAGCTGATATCGCCAATCAAGTAATCTATACAACACCTAAGGGAGTAATAGTAAGACTAAAAGATGTTGCGTATATAGAAAGACGTTATGAAGAGGAGTCTTCATACATTCGTATTGGAAATGATAAAGTGATGCTGATTTCAACAGAGATGCAGCCTGGCAACAATATTGTAGCTTTTGGAGAAAAGGTTGAGGAGAAACTAAAAAAACTTCAAAGTAGCTTTCCCGATGACATAAAAATTGAAACGATAGTTAATCAGCCAGAGGTTGTTGCTGAAAGTATCGACCATTTTATGATTGAGTTCGGAATGGCCATTGCGTCTGTTATCATCGTAGTAATGTTATTGTTGCCTTTCAGTATGGCAGCGGTTTCTTCTATTGCAGCACCTATTGCCATTCTTATCACTTTTGGGTTGATGAATATGATTGGTGTAGAACTACATCAGGTTTCACTGGCAGCACTTATTATTGTGCTTGGAATGGTAGTGGATAATGCCATTGTGGTGGTGGATAATTACATTGAAAAACTAGATGAGGGTATTACGCCGTGGACTGGTGCTTGGCAGGCAGCAACCCAACTTACTTTGCCCATATTTACAGCCACTTTAGCTATTATTTTTGCTTTTGCACCATTAGCATTTTTTATGAATGGTATAGCCAAAGACTTTATGGCATCTTTACCTATTACAGTTGCCATTGCATTGATTACCTCCATGTTAGTTGCTTTATTTTTAACACCTTATACATGTTATGTATTTATCAAAAAAGGGCTAAAACACAAAGTGTCTGACCGCCCACCGAGAAAATCATTATTAGATTATTTACAAAATATATTTAATATATCTGTTGAATTTTGTTTCCGCTGGCCAAAAACAACGATGGTTTCTGCAGTAATCGCTGTATTAATGGCCTTCTTAGTTGCTAGTAAAGTTGATCAGGAGTTTTTCCCAACTAGCGAACGCAATCAATTCAATATCGAAGTTTGGATGCCTGATGGAACAGCTCTTGCTGAAACGGATAAAACCGTGAAAGAAGTTGAAGCTATTTTGAAAAAAGATAAAAGAGTTGTGAGTGTTGCAAGTTTTGTAGGTACTAGTTCACCTCGTTTTCAGACTACTTATGCACCAGAAATTCCACGCAGAAATTTTGCGCAATTATTTATCACAACCGTTGATAACAAGGCTACTGATGATATTGTACATGAGTATCGTCCTAAACTTGAATACTTAGTAAAGGACGCTTATATTAGATTCCGACAATTGAGTTTTCAAGAAGGCTCTCCGATAGCTGTAAAAGTAATTGGCAATAACATCAACGACCAGAAACGTGTGGCTTTACAGATAGAGGATATCTTACGCCAAGCGAAAGGCACAAACTGGGTACGTACCGACTACGAAAATGATTACTTAGGTATTAGTCTAAATGTAAAAGAAGATATTGCTGCTCGTTTGGGGGTACCCAATCAGGTAATTACTCAAACGCTGGGAGCTGGACTAAAAGGTTTTGCAGTTTCTCAATTATGGGAAGGAGATAAACCCATTGATATTTTTCTTCGATTAGATGCAAATAGCAGAAAGGATGTAAACCAATTGGGAAATTTGCATTTAAGTACAATGTATGGAACGAAAGTGCCATTGAATGAAGTAGCAGAACTTAAACCTTCATGGCATACTGGGGTTATTGCACACCGAAATGGCATTAGAACACTCTCTGTTTTATCTGAAGCTCAAAATGGCATCAGAGCTTCGAATATTCTGAAGGAAATTCAACCTAAAATTGAAAAGCTAAATTTACCTGAAGGAATAAGTATTGAATATGGAGGTGATTATGAATCAAATGCTGAAAATGCACCCGGAATGCTCAACGCTTTAGGGGTGAGTTTAATATTGATTTTTATTACTTTGCTAATCCAGTTTAAGAGTTTAGCTAAAACCTTAATTATTTTATCAACTTTCCCATTAAGTTTACTTGGAGCTTTTCTTGGTCTATATCTCACCAATAATCCAATAGGAATGACTGCCTTTATGGGCATTATCAGTCTCATTGGTATTGTAGTACGTAATGGAATTATCCTCGTTGATT
Source organism: Arcicella sp. GW458-12-2-14-TSB2 (assembly GCF_059423785.1). NCBI lineage: Bacteria > Pseudomonadati > Bacteroidota > Cytophagia > Cytophagales > Flectobacillaceae > Arcicella > Arcicella sp. GW458-12-2-14-TSB2. The sequence continues at coordinate 13,937 of NZ_JBWKYN010000129.1, forward strand.
ATGCTGATGAATTGGTTTTAGAACATCATTATACCATTAAAGCCGCAGCCTTAGCCTCTGCAAAACGTAGAATGCGTCCTATTTTCCTTACTTCAGCAGCAGCGGCAGTAGGTGTTGTCCCAATGATTGTTGGCAAATCCCCACTATGGGCTCCACTTGGAAGTGTATTAGCTTTTGGTCTAATTATTTCAATGGTACTTACCTTGTTTGTTGTTCCTGTGCTTTATTACAAATTTGTAAAACCAGTACCTGAACCTGCCGATGAATTTGATGCAAACGTAGAAATTCAATACAAGCCTGAACATCTCTAAGATTTTAAATGAGTACAATAAAATGAGCTGAGGGGGATAAGTGAGATGAAGGTTATCTTTTAATCCTATGTGTGTGAGGTAATCCCCCAAATGTTCTTAAACTAAAGTGAGTTCGATAAAAACTAAAAATAAGAAGATGAATTTTATCAAGTATTGGAAAGTATTAACAGTGACAATAATTGCTGGGATAAGTTTACCTTGTGACGGACAAAACGTTACACTAACTCTACAAGAATGCCGACAACTGGCAGTGACGCAAAACAAAAAAATAAAGGCGGCACAATCTCAAATTGCAGCAGCCAAAATTGCTAATGAGGCCGCTGGGCTCAACAATCGCCCGTCTTTTGATGCTTCAATCATGGGGGTTCATGTCGGAAAACCTCTTGACAAATTACTTCCCCCTGCCCTATTAAATGGTTCTGTCTCAGCAACACAACCTATCTATACTGGTGGAAAAATAAAATTGGGTCAAGCTGCTACTTCAAAAGCTATTGAAATAACAGAAGAGCAAAAAACAATGACCGAAGTAGATGTGCTATTTGAAGTAGAAAATGCCTACTGGCAGATTGTTCAAGTAAAGGATAAAATAGTGCTTGCCAATAAGTACAAAGAAATGTTGCAACAACTTCATGCTGAACTCGAAAATGCAGTAAATGCTGGACTTACTTATAAGAATGATTTATTAAGAGTAGAGGTAAATATGAATGAAGCTGATTTGAACATAGCAAAAGCTAATGATGGCTTGGTTTTGGCAAAACTCAATTTAGCACAAATCATTGGACAATCTAATCATACAGATTTCGATATTAAAGATTCAGTTGATGGAAATTTCAGTGCAATGGCGACGCAGTCTTTCGATGGAATTGCAGACAATCGACCTGAAATCAATTTACTAAAAAAAGCCATTGAGATTGAGCAAATTCAAACCAAGCTAATTAAAGCAGACCTTAAACCCCAAATAGGTTTTTCATTATCTGGGTTTAGCAGTGTAGGTAAAAAAATTAATTTTAGTAATGGTGAAAATTCAATGACGTCTTATTACGGCTTATTGAATGTAACTATTCCTATTTTTGATTGGGGAAAAAATGCCAAGAAAGTAAAAGAACAAACATTGCACATACAAGCAAAACAATGGGAATTAGAGGGAACAAAAGAGTTAATTAACCTTCAAGCACAAAGTGCGTGGTTGCAAATTAACCAATCAGTAAAAAAGATTGCGCTAACAGGACATTCAATGAAACAAGCTGAAGAAAACCTCAGATTGGCCAATGACCGCTATAAAGCTGGCACAATTACTGGAAAGGATGTACTAGAAGCTCAGGTGATTTGGCAACAAGCTTATAGCAGTAATATAGACGCCAAAGTGGAGTATAAAGTTAATATAGCCAATTATAAAAAGGCTGTTGGAGAGTTGAGATAAAATGAAGAGTAAACAAATCCATATTATTGAAACGGCAATGTCCCTGTTTGCTAAACAGGGTATTAATGCCGTAACAATGGATGAAATATCAATTAAATGTGAAGTATCAAAAAAAACAATTTACGAATACTTTATCAATAAGTCCGCTTTGGTAGAAAATGTTGTAAAGCACTTATTAAATGAAATTGAGCGATACATTAGATTTTGGCCAAGTATTTCACCTAATGCAATTTCTGAAATAAGGTATTATTTCCAATATGTAGAGGTCAACGTATTGACTATTTCTCCGATGTTCTATCATGATTTAATACAATATAGTTCTGCATATAATTTGTTTTTGCAGTTTACTGATGAAAAATTATACGCTTTCTTAATGCAAAATATTGTTAGAGGACAGGCAGAAAATATTTATCGAAGTAATACTGAATTAATAATCAAAGTACATTTATGGTTTATAAAAAAAATTATAAGTGATGTGTCCTTCCAAGTGGAAGTTGATAGAATCAATTTTTTTTCTTGCTCTAATGATGCTTTCTTACGTTCATTACTCAACAATAATGGGCAAAAAATGGCTCTGAAAAAAGATGTTTTCTAGCTTAAACCAATAATAACCTACACCTAAAAAACTTTTCTATTTTCAGATAGCAAAATTGTATTTTAATACAAATCACTCGCCAATTTAACGTTAAGTTGATAACCATAACATTTGTTAAAAAGCATAAACAGCATGGAAACATCAATGTCAAATACAAGAATTTTTTTTCTGGTACAGCAATATCACGAAATGATGAGTGATAATATGCAATATATTCAGGAAGGCATCATATTATTAAAGCAGCACTTTATTCAAGGAACAAAGACAGAAGAACTTGAGAAAATAGAAGATGAGCTTTCATCCTTACACGAGCAACATACCCAAAATATTTATACTTGTTTGCAAATAAAACAGGCATACTTAACCGACAATAAAATAATCATGAATCAGCTCAATCAAATTTTTTGCATGATAGAATGTAGCATTTTTAGTGC
>NZ_JBWKYN010000130.1:0-16671 GCF_059423785.1 Arcicella sp. GW458-12-2-14-TSB2
TTTTAAGGCTTTAGCATATAGAATTCATATAAAATCTTGCTAATTTTATATTCAAAACTTATCTTATTTAATATGAATCAAAAACTTTTACTGCTGTTATTAATAACTATTATCTTTTCATTTTGCGCTTGTGAAAAACAGGACACACTCTTTACTCAATTATCCGCAGAAGATACAGGCATTACTTTCTCCAATCGAATTATAGAAAACGATACGATGAATGTCCTTGAGTTTGAATATGTGTATAATGGTGGCGGGGTAGCCCTTGGAGACTTCAACAATGATAATCTTACTGATATTTATTTTACGGGCAATCAAGTAGCGAATAAACTATACCTAAACAAAGGCGTAGATGAAGCTAATAAGTTAAAGTTTGAGGATGTAACCGAAAAATCTAACGTTGCAGGACAGGGAAAATGGTGTTCGGGTGTAGCTGTTGTTGATATCAACAATGATAACTTGCTGGATATATACGTATGTGCTACTGTTAAAAAGGTAGCCTCAGAACGTGCTAATATGTTATATGTTAACCAAGGCGTTGGCAAAGATGGTATTCCTACGTTTAAAGAAATGGCAAAGGAATACGGTATTGCCGATACCACTCATACAACCAATGCTGCATTTTTTGATTATGATAACGATGGGGATTTAGATTTATATGTATTGATTAATGAAATGGAAGACATTCGTTTTCCAAACAAATACCATGATAAAATAGTAGATGGTTCATCTAAACGTACAGGTAGATTATACCGCAACGATTGGGATGAAAAACTAAAGCATGGCGTATATTCGGATATTTCTAAAAAAGCAGGTATTTTGATAGAAGGCTATGGCTTAGGAATAAACATTACTGATATCAACAGAGATGGCTGGAAAGATATTTACATTACCAACGATTACCTGACGAACGATTTACTTTATATCAACAATCATAACGGAACTTTTACCGACCAAGCGCACGATTATTTCAAGCATACTTCTTATTCAGCCATGGGTAATGATGTTGCCGATTTAAACAATGATGGTCTTGTGGATATTTTAGCCGTTGATATGATGCCTGCGGATAATTATCGTAAAAAGATGATGCTGGCTCCCAATAATTACCTGACATATCAAAACAATGAAAAGTTTGGGTATGATTTCCAGTATCCTCGAAATACCTTACAAATGAATCAAGGGTTTAATCCGAAAACAGGCAAACCTGTTTTTAGTGAGATTGGCTTATTGGCGGGTATTGCTGAAACTGACTGGAGTTGGACGCCTATGGCAACAGATTTTGATAATGATGGACTCAGAGATATTATTATCACAAATGGTTTTCCACGTGATATTACTGACCAAGACTTCATGATTTACCGTGCTGAAATGGGTAATGTTGTACCTAGAATGATGCTCTTGGATTCTATTCCATCTGTAAAAATTACGAATTATGCCTTCAAGAATAAAGGGAACTTTGCTTTTGATGATGTAAGTGCTTCGTGGGGGCTTACCAATCCTAGCTTTTCTAATGGAGCAGCCTATGGAGATTTAGATAATGATGGCGACTTAGATTATGTTACTAACAACATCAATGATTCGGCTTCTGTATATCGCAATAATCTAATTGAAATGAAGCCCACAGAAAGTAATTATCTACGCATAAAGCTAAAAGGCCTTGATAAAAACATTGGTGGCTTAGGGGCATTCATTGAAATCAGTTATCAAAATGGACAGAAACAAGTGTACGAAAATACCCCTTACAGAGGGTATCTTTCTACTATCGAAAACGTTGCTCATTTCGGTTTAGGCAAAAGCAATAAAATAAATGAAGTGAAAATCATTTGGCAAAGTGGCAAAACTCAAATATTGAAAGATGTAGCTGCCAACCAAGTTTTAACGGTTTATGAAAAGAATGCTACGCTTCTCAATGTAAGTCAGCCATTAAAACGTACAACGCTTTTTGCAGATATTACAGATTCCCTTAATATCGATTATGTTCATACTGAAAAAGATTTTATTGATTTCAATATTCAGAAATTGATTCCCCACAAGTTATCACAATTTGGCCCCGCCATTGCCGTTGGCGACGTAAACGGCGATGGCCTTGAAGATATTTATATTGGTGGGCCTTCTGAACAAAAGGGGACTTTCTTATTACAAAATCAAGCTGGAAAATTTGTTAAGTCTGATTTAATAGGTGGTGAAACTGACCTTACAAAAATTGCGGAGGATATGGGTGTTTTGCTTTTTGATGCTGACCTCGACAACGACCTTGATTTATACATTGTAAGTGGTAGTAATGAACAACCTAAAGATTCGCCAACTTATCAAGATAGGTTTTATGAAAATGACGGCAAAGGGCATTTTGTACAAAAAAGCCAAGCGTTGCCTAGTTTCTTAAAAAGTGGCTCATGCGTTAAAGCAGCTGATTATGATAAAGACGGCGACCTGGATTTATTCATTGGTGGTCGTGTGGAAGTTTCTAGCTATCCAATGCCTGTTTCTAGTTATATCCTTAGAAACGATTCAAAAGTTGGGCAAGTAAAATTCACCAATGCAAGTGCTCAAGTAGCACCAAGTCTATCAAATATAGGGTTGGTATGTGATGCTATTTGGACAGACTACAACAATGATGGTTGGGTAGATTTGATGCTTGCGGGCGAATGGATGCCCATTACGATGCTACAAAATAACAATGGGAAATTAGAAAAACTAGAAGGAGCTTTAGACCTAAACAAGCAAATTGGGTTTTGGAACAGTATTACTTCTGGCGACTTTGATGATGATGGAGATATAGATTATATCGTTGGAAATTTTGGTAAAAACTCTATCATGAGAGCAAGTGATACCGAACCTGTTTCTATATATGCCAAAGACTTCAATACGGATGGTAATTATGATGCTATTCCAACTGTTTTTTTAAAACCTAAAAACACAGACACCCATAAAAAAGAATTTGTTTTTAATGGTAGAGACGATTTGAATAAACAAATGATTACGACACGTAAGAAATTTGTAACCTACAATCAACTGGCTAAATCTGACATTAAAGGGTTTTTCACCGAAGAGGAATTAAAAGACGCCCTCATTTTAAAGGCTAATTACCTAAAAACAAGCTATATAGAAAATCTTGGAGGCGGCAATTTCAAAGTAAAAGCATTACCAATGGAGGCACAAACAGCCCCTGTATTAGGAATGCTGACGGAGGATTTTGACAATGATGGATATCTTGACGTACTCATGGTAGGGAACGACTTTTCATCAGAAGTATCAGTAGGCAGGTTAGATGCTTTCAATGGCCTCCTCTTGAAAGGCGATGGAAAAGGGAATTTCAAAGCAAGCCTATTGCCTGAAACAGCCTTTGGCGTAACGGGTGATGCAAAAGGCTTAGTAAGACTTACTAATGCAAAAGGAAAAACCTTGGTAATGGCTACACAAAACCGTGGCGTATTAAAAACGTTCCAATTAAGCAACAATACCCTTCAAAGTAAGCCTTTGAAAACCAATGATTATGTTGTGCTGGAAAATTTAAAAAATGGCAAAACACGAAGAGTAGAAGTTGGGTATGGCACTTCGTTTTTATCACAATCATCACGAAGTGTATTGATAAATTCAAATTTGAAATCAATAGAAGTAATAGATTCAAAAGGTAAAAAGCGAGCACTTTAACCTGAACAATAAATTAGGTATTTCAGTAAAGCAAATTCAGCTAATTAGCTGGATTTGCTTTTTTTATTTCCTTTTCTCATTAGATTATCTTGCTATTGGGCTTTATCCATACAAATAGCAAATGGATATTTGATGGTTATTTTATTCAAAATAAATTCTAACAAGGCAGGATTAAAATCTTGAATAAAATTTTAGCTCAAAACATTATCCCGAAATTGCTAAACAAAAAGTACCTTATGGCAATAAGCTATACTATATTTCCAGAAATAGAAACACTATTAAGTAATTAATAATCAAATAGTTAAATACTATTTCAAATAAGTATATTGCTCAATATCCAAATTCCTTTTTGTCCTTTGCCTTGCAAACTATACCTTTACGATAAATTTACGTAGGCACTGTATAAATATAATCACTGTTAAGATTAAATGCAGTAATTTCACAAAAAAACTGATTTTTACAAACCAAATATTTATCTGAAATGAGTGTACTTGTTAACAAAAACTCAAAAATAATCGTACAAGGCTTTACTGGGTCTGAAGGTTCATTCCACGCTCAGCAAATGATCGAATATGGTACTAATGTAGTTGGTGGTGTAACGCCAGGAAAAGGTGGTTCAACCCATCTTGACCGTCCTGTATTTAATACAGTTACTGAAGCTGTAGAAAAAGCAGGTGCTGATACTTCAATCATCTTTGTACCACCTGCATTTGCTGCTGATGCTATTATGGAATCGGCTGATGCTGGTATCAAAGTAATTATTTGTATCACAGAAGGTATTCCAACCAAAGACATGATTTATGCTAAGGAATACATTCAGAACAAAGATTGTCGTTTAATTGGGCCAAACTGTCCGGGAGTAATGACAGCAGGTGAATGTAAAGTAGGTATCATGCCTGGTTTTATTTTCACTAAAGGTAAAATTGGTATCGTATCAAAATCAGGAACTTTAACTTACGAAGCTGTAGACCAATTAACAAAAGCAGGTTTAGGACAAACAACTGCTATTGGTATTGGTGGTGACCCTATCATCGGAACAACTACTAAAGAAGCCGTTGAATTATTAATGAATGACCCTGAAACTGAGGGTATCGTAATGATTGGTGAAATTGGTGGTGGTATGGAAGCTGAAGCTGCTGAATGGATTAAAGCTGATGGAAACAGAAAACCTGTAGTAGGTTTTATCGCTGGACAAACTGCACCGAAAGGTCGTAGAATGGGTCATGCTGGTGCTATCATCGGTGGTGCAGACGATACTGCTGCTGCTAAAATGGCTATCATGGAAGCTTGTGGTATCCACGTTGTACATTCTCCAGCTGATATTGGTGCTACAATGTTAAAAGCATTAGGATTGTAGTAAACGGTTTCAATGAATTATTGATAGTTTTTTTCTAATTTTGCACAAAACTATCAAGACTTGAAATTCTTCCAGCAATATATTCATTCACAAAATCCTGCACGATTTATTCAATCATGCAGGATTTTGCGTTTAGTTCAATCATACTCTTTTCTCAGAATAGCCTTTTTAATCATTTCTGGGTATTTATTTTTCATTCCTAACATCACTGCTAAAGACACCGTTGGGCCAAACAATGGCTATTATTTAGTGCATGACTACCGAGATGACTGGCAGGTATTTGATGAACGCTATAAGGCCTATGTGCCCTATGTTCGTGAACTCCATAAAGACTATAATTCATTTAGCTTGTTTTGTGATATAGAAAATTATAAAACTTATAAAATTCTATATTATTCCTCTAAAGAAAACTATCTATTCATTAATGCGTCTTTACAGCAACAATTGCCCATTAATAAATGGGTTGTGTTAGATGTTGACAGCTTGCAGAGAGTCTATAAAAAAACGAAGCTATTTCTTACAATTTATGGTAGTAATACCAATATTGAAGAAATGATGGTTTATGTGGGGAATAGAATATCTAAAACTCAGGAAACATTTGAATTATCCGAGTCATTATTAACGATTATTCCTCGAGACATTTCCTCTTTTCAAAACTTTTTTGTGATTGGCCTATTCTTACTGGTAGGTGCTTACGCATTTTTGTATAATTATCAGCCAAAATCTTTTGAGCGTTTTTTTAATCCTAAAGATTTGCTAACAATTAGTGTACGCGATGATTCATTTATCGTAAACAAACCCTTTGATTTAGGGAATTTACTGTTTGTGGTCAATCTTAGTTTTACTATTGGCTTTATTTTTATGTTGGTCATTAATGAAAAGAACGATTTATTTTCTACCAGCAGTATTCTTCAAGAAGGAGAAACACTTGGCGTATTATTGAGTAACTTCTTGGTAATTTCTTCTATTATCTTTGGTGCATATATTTTCAAATATATCTCACTAATGATTCTTTCAAACCTTTACAGGCTAGATAAAATCATCAATATCCATTTTTTTAAAATTATTCAAGCATCAAGTATTTTTTTCCTGATTGTACTAATTATACTCACCTACAGTACGATATCAATACCTGAAATTACAGAAAATGCAGAAAAATATCTGTTCTTTCCCATTTCATTATTCTTTATCGGACGCTTAGCACTATTATACTTTACGATAAATAAGATGACGGCACTAAAAAATCTGTATTTATTTTCGTACCTTTGCATCGTTGAATTAATACCGCTTATAGTAGGCATTCGTTTTGCACTCTAAATAATGTGATAATTCAACAAAAAAATGTTCTAAAAATAGCACATTAGCCCAAACAATAATCCAATCAAGTTTAACTGCATTGAGCATGAGCGAAATAGCATTAACCGCACATCCAGACAGATTAACCAAAGTAACCAGTATTTTAGTTACGCAAGCACGCCCAGCCGACGATAAATCACCATATTTTGAGTTGGAAAGAAGATACAATATCAAAGTTGATTTTCGCCCATTTATCGAAATTCAAGGCGTTGCTTTTAAGGACTTCCGGAAGCAAAAAATCAATATCCTTGATCATACTGCCATTATTTTTACTAGTCGTAATGCCGTAGATCATTTTTTTCGCATTTGTAAAGAAGCGCGTATAGAAGTACCAGCTGATATGAAATACTTCTGTATCACAGAACAGACTTCTAATTACTTGCAGAAATATATTGTAATTCGTAAACGTAAGATTTTTACAGGAACAAAAACTGCTGCTGAATTACTTGAGTTAATCAAGAAACATAAAACTGAAAAGTTTTTATTTCCTTGTTCAGACAAGCGTCGTAGTGATATCCCAGAATTTATGGGAACAAACGATTTACAACTTACAGAGGCTGTAATGTATGAAACAGTTTCTTCAGATTTATCTGATTTAGAAAGCGTTTTTTATGATGTAATTGCATTTTTTAGCCCTTCTGGAATAAAATCTTTGTTTCATAATTTTCCAGATTTCAAGCAAAACAAAACTAGAATTGCTGCCTTTGGACCAACCACGGCAAAAGCAGTAACAGAAGCAGGCTTGATTTTAGATATTCAAGCACCCCTTCCAAATGCCCCATCTATGACGGGTGCTTTGGAACTTTATATCAAGAAAGCAAATAGTCTTTAAGACTATTAAAAAGAATTAATGAAAGACCTGTGAGTGATATAAACTCATGGGTCTCTTTTTTTATCAGCCATATCACAACAAATATTAATAAATTAGCGTTAGGAATATCTATGAGATACATTTTTTGACGTAATTTATATAAATGTTTATTAGATTTGGAATTAAAGCCTGTATTTGACTTATTTGTACTTTTTTGAAAGACTATGCGAAAGAATTTACAATTTTTTACTATAATTCTACTGCTATTGGCAAACTATTCCGTCTTTGCTCAACAAGATGCACAGTTAAGCCAATATATGTTTAATCCGCTATACATTAATCCAGCCACTGCTGGTACTGATGGTGTGATGAGATTTCAATTACATTACCGTAATCAATGGACAGCCTATCAAACTACTTATGATGGTTCTGGTTCATTGGGAACACAGCTTTTTACGGCCTCAATGCCCCTAAATGGCCTTCATAGTGGGCTTGGTATCCAATTTGTAAATGACAAAACACCATCTGGAAGTGGTTATCAGAATATGTTACTATCATATTCTTATCAAATCGGTCTCAGAAATGGTTCGATTATTTCAATTGGTGTAAAAGGCGGTTTTCATACTAAAACATTTGATTCAAATTTCAGACCTGGTGAATCTGGAGACCCAATTGTAGATGCAGCACTAAAAAAGCTTAATGAAACCAAAGCAGACCTATCACTAGGAGTTTTATATAAAGCAGAGAATTACCAAATCGGGGTAAGCCTTAATCACGTAAATAATCCAAATTATAGTTTTGGCGTTGACAGAGCTAGTCAGTATACCATCAAACAAGCATTGAATGTGACTGCGAGCTACGATTATTATTTGAATGAAGACGTAAAAGTTACCCCTACAGCCCTTTGGCGTAGTGATTTCGTAACAACAGCTTTAGAAGGAGGCGCAATTTTTACTTATACTGAAAAATATTGGTTAGGAGGCTCCTATCGATTAAACGATGCTGGTATCATTATTGCAGGTCTTTCGATGTTGAACAACTCTTTACGATTAGGATATTCGCTAGATTTAACCACTGTTGGGCAAACAGCTAAGTCTCCTACATCACACGAAGTATTAATAAGTTATGCCCTACCAGCGCCTAAATTATTTGGTGGGAAGAAGACCCCTGTACGTACGCCAAGGTTCAGACATCAGTAGTTTTTTTTGACTAAAGTGTACTTACAAAAACGTAAATAAACGATTGATGTATTTACAACAAAAAAAAATATTAACTTTGTTTTTGGGTTACTATACTAACCGAGTAAAAAAGGTCGTTTTTAAGAAGATTTAACACTAAAAATGAATTTTATTACAATAAATATAAAGTACTATTATTAATACAACCATTATCAAAATTTACAGAGATCATTACCTTATTTTACTCACGGGTATCAATTAAAAAAGTTAAGACACTATGAATTACAGTGGAATTTTCAGGAAAATATCCTTACTACTTTTAGTGGTTACTACTGTTCTGTTTTTGGATAGCTGTAGCTCTTCTGGTACTAGCAAATCGACTAGTAGTAGAGGGCGAAGTAGCAGATCTAGAGGAGAACAGGTTGCTAAAGGCAAAAGCGGTAAACGAAGTAGAAGTAGCAAAAAAGAAGATATTAAAATGGTCAATGGGGAAATTGCTGCTACTAGCCGTAAAGGTTGGAAGCAAACAACTCCACTAGGCATGGTTTTAATTCCGGCTGGCTCTTATATGATGGGGCAAGCGGATGAAGATATTGCTGCATCGTCAGTTGGTTTTAACAAACGTGTAACAGTCGTTCAGTTTTATATGGACGATACTGAAATTACCAACAACGAATACCGTCAATTTACTGATGTAATGTTGACGGACTCAATCGCTGTACTAGGCGAAGAAAAAGTTATTTCTGAATATTATCCTGATACTACTGTATGGAGTAAAGACTTTACTTATCACAACGGTGACCCAATGACTGAATATTATTTCTCAAGCCCTGCGTTTGATATGTATCCAGTAGTGGGCGTAAGCTGGATTGCTGCAAGATATTTCTGCGACTGGCGAACAAAAGCTTATAACGATTACAGAACCTCAGAGGGAATGTATATTTCTCCAAGATTCCGCTTACCATCAGAAGCTGAATGGGAATGGGCTGCTCGTGGTGGAAAAGCTTCTGCTAAATATCCTTGGGGTAACCCTTACGTAGCAAACGTAAAAGGATGTTTGCTAGCTAACTTCAAGCCTCATAGAGGTAATTATGATGCAGATGGATATGCTTATACAGCTCCTGCAAACCAGTTCAATCCGAATGATTATGGTTTATACAATATGGCTGGAAACGTTGCCGAATGGTGCTTAGATGCTTATGCAGACAATGCTGTAGCTATTACTTGGGACTTAAACACGATGAATGATGATAAAGATGAACCAAGAAAAGTTATTCGTGGCGGTTCATGGAAAGATGTTGCTTATTATCTTGAAACGGGTACTCGTTCTTATGAATATGAAACAAAGAAACGATCTTACATCGGCTTCCGTTGTGCCATGAATCATTTAGGACGTTCATCTGGAAAAGAATTCAGATAAAAGAAAAAACGATTTTAAATCGTAAGCGAGGGAATCCAGTCGTTAATTTACGACAACATTCTCTCGCTTCGTTTTGATAATCCCTTTGTACATCAAATCATTCTCAAATCATATTACACTCAAAATCATTACAAAACAAATGGAAAGAATTATTAACGTTATCGCCAGTTTTGGTGCAGCAGTTGTTATCGTTGGTGCTTTATTTAAAATCTTACACTGGAATAATGCCAATGAAATGCTAATGGTTGGTATGTTCACTGAAGCATTTATATTTATATTATTTGGGGTATTGTATCTTTCTGCAAAACCTGAAAAATCTTACGATTGGGAAAAAGTATATCCAGAATTATCGAAAGATTTTCAAGGTGAATTACCTAAAAGAAGTGTGGCAACGTCAACTGCAGGCGTTGGTTTAACAGCTAAAATGGACGAAATGTTAGCTAATGCTAAAATTACGCCAGATGTTTTTGAAAATTTAGGCAAAGGCATGAAGTCATTAACAGAAACAGTTTCAAAAATTGGAACAATTACTGATGCTACTGTAGCTACAAACGATTATGCTAAAAACGTAAAAGTTGCTGCTGGTACAATGACAGAAATGAACAAAGCTTATGGCGTAACAATGAGTGCAATGGGCGAAATGGCCAGTGCGTCACAAGACGCTAAAGAATATCGTGTACAGTTCCAGAAAGTTACTCAAAACATGGGAGCATTGAATGCTGTATATGAATTAGAATTACAAGACACAAACAAGCACTTAAAAGCGATGAATGCTTTCTATGGCAACTTAGCAGTAGCAATGGAAAACATGGCTGATGCAAGTAAAGATACTCAGCAGTTTAAGCAAGAATTAGCCAAATTGACTTCTAACTTAACTTCACTAAACAATGTTTATGGAAGTATGTTAACAGCCATGAAAGGGAACTAATTTAAGAAACATATCCGTCTTTGATAGTTTAATACTAAGAAAGACAAGCATGTTGAAAAAAAACTTAAACAAAAACTCCTACAAGTAGATAAGAAAATGGCTGGAATGAAAGAAACGCCCCGTCAGAAGATGATTGGGATGATGTATTTGGTACTCACAGCTTTACTTGCATTGCAAGTAAGCGATGCCCTTTTACAAAAATTTGTACTATTAAATAATAGCTTAGAAGCAGCGAATAGCTCTGCTGTTCAAAAAAATAACCAAACTGTCGAAGGGATTAAGGCAAAAGTAAACGATTCGCCTAATCCTGCTCAATATGCTGATATCATCAGACAAGCGCAAGAAGTACGTAAACTTTCTGACGCAATGGTTGGTGAATTAGATAATTTGAAAAGCGCCATCGTTGAAAAAACGGGTGGTATCGATCCAGAAACAGGTGCTTATGTCGGTATGAAAGAGACCGAAAAAGTATATGAAATAATGATCGGTGGTAAAAAGAATGGATTGGCTTATGGCTTAAAAACTCAGCTTGATAATTTTGTCACTAAAATAGCAACTTATGCTGATAGAAATACAAAGTTTGAACCGCTTGCTCTTTCAGGAAAAGAAGACCCTGCAGTAGCTAAGGATGCCAATAATAAAAATAAAGATTTTGCTGAATTGAATTTTGCTGAAACGCCAGTACCTGCGGCTTTAGCAACGTTAAGTCAGAAACAATCTGAAATTCGTCGTTATGAAAGTACTATTTTAGGGCAATTAGCTGAAAAAGTAGGTATCAAAGACATCAAGTTCGATAAAATATTAGCCATGGTTTCTGCAAAATCTAATACCGTAGTAGCTGGTATGGATTATGAAGCTGAAATGTTTATTGCAGCCTATTCAAGTGGAATTACCCCTAGAATGAGCTTTAATGGTGCTGGTGTACCTGTAAGAGACGGTAAAGGTCAAATTAAGTTTAAGGCACAAGGCGGTCAATACGACAGTCGTGGGCTTTCAAAGAAAACTTATTCGGCTAGTATCTCATTCAATGGCCCTAATGGTCCTGAAACTAGAACACTTAATGGTGAATATTTTGTATTAAAACCAACTTATAATATCGAAGCAGGTAGTTTACCTCCATTATATTTAGGTTGTGCCAACAAATTGAGCATTGTAAGCCCTGGCTTAGGTGCTTTATGGCAACCAAGCTTTAGTGCCAACGGTGCTGAGGTTATTGCCGCAGGTGGTGGTAAAGTAACTGTAGTGCCAAGTTCAGCATCGGTAGAATTAAACATTAATAATGGAGGCATTTTATTAGGTACAGAGAAGTTTAGAGTAAGAAGAGTACCAAAGCCTGAGATAAAATTATTTGGTGGCGGAGGCGAATTGGACGAAAAGCGTGGAGTAAGTGCTACTGGTCTTAGAAGTATTGAAGCTAGAGCAATTGCTGATGAGTCGTTCAAAGCAACTAACCCTGATGATGCACAGTATCGTGTTTCTGAAGTTTATATTGCATTAGCTAGAGGATCGAAAAAAGTTGGAGACCTTACCTTATCTGGTGGTGGTAGTATTAGTTCTTTGGCTCAAAATGCACAAGCCGGAGACCGTTATTATATTGAAGTAAAAGGTGTGCAACGTAAAAACTTTAAAGGAGCTATTGAAAATATTCCTTTTCAGTTTACAAAAGTTATACCGCTTAATTAAAAGTATTGTACTAAATAAAATACAGTCATTGTCTAGTACAATATTATATAAGTTTACAAGTATTTGATAATCAAGCTTAGTGTAAAACTTGTAATGATAATAACATTATGAAAAATTTAATCAAAATTACCGGAGCAATTGTTCTTAGTTTGGTTTCTTGTTCACTGGTAACAGCACAAGAAAAAGACATTAGAGGAAAAAATCCTGACTCTGTACGTCCTATCGATGATTCTAATATCATGTGGAAAATGCGTTTATGGAGAAGAATGGATTTGAATGAAAAGCAAAACCAACCTTTTTTCTCTAAAGGAAACGAGATTACCAAATATTTAATGGAATGGGTTCAAAGTGGGGTTTTGCAACCATATAGAAACGATTCATTAAAAACGAAGATTTCCAAAGAAGAATTTCTAAAGAATTTGGTTGTTGAAAATTCTATAGGAGACAACGCTCTTTCTGATGCTGAAAAGGCTGCTGGTTTCGGTGCTGAAAGTACTGCTACCACAGGAGCTGATGATGGCTGGGGAGATCCTAAACCTGCGGCAAATGGTGCTAAAGCTCCTGCTAAAGCAGCAAGCGAAACTGGAGATTTGTACTTTGCTAAAGAGCTTTCTATCATAGAAATCAGAGAAGATGCTATTTTTGATAAGCAACGCTCTCGTTTATACTATGATATCCAAGCTATCACGATCATTATTCCTGCTAACAAAACTGCGGCGGGTTTTGATAAGACTGTAGCGTCATTCAAATACAAGGATTTAGATAAATTATTCAGAAGCAACCCAAATTGTATCTGGTATAATGCTCAGAACGAAGCGCAACATAAAAACATGGCAGATGCCTTTGATTTACGTTTGTTCCATGCTAGACTTACAAAAAAAGGTAACCCAGAGGATAAAAGCCTAGATGAGTTTTATGGAGGAGAAAAACAAGGGCTAATCCAATCTCAACAATTAGAATATAAATTGATGGAAATGGAACATAACCTTTGGGAATATTAATCCAAAAATAAATTCATAAAAAAAGCGAGTGGAAAATTTCCATTCGCTTTTTTTATGAATTTTCAATTCACATAGACTAGATGAATTGATTGATGATATTTTCAAATAATTCTTGTTTGCCACTAGTAACTTTAGGTTCTCCAACTTCAAAAGCATAGCTTCTTAAATCTTCTAAAGTTAATTTACCAGCTTCGTAGTCAGCACCTTTACCGCCATCAAAAGAAGCATAACGGTCTTTACGCAATTTCTTATAAGATGATTTCTCTAAGATGTTATCAGCAATAACTAAAGCACGAGCAAAAGCATCCATACCACCGATGTGAGCTAAGAAAATATCGTCTAAATCAGTTGAATTACGACGTGTCTTAGCATCAAAATTGATACCTCCTTGTGTGATTCCACCTGCCTCTAAAATAATCAACATAGACTCAGCTAATTCATTTAAATTAGTAGGGAATTGGTCAGTATCCCATCCGTTTTGATAATCTCCACGGTTAGCATCCATACTACCCAACATATTGTTGTCAGCAGCAACTTGTAATTCATGTTGGAATGTATGACCAGCTAAAGTAGCATGGTTTACTTCTAAATTCAACATAAAATCATTTTCTAAACCGTATTCTTTCAAGAAGCCGATTACTGTAGCAGAGTCGAAATCATATTGGTGTTTAGTTGGTTCACATGGTTTAGGTTCGATGAAGAATTTACCAGTAAATCCGTTTTTACGAGCATAATCACGCGACATCGTTAAGAAACGTCCTAAGTGAGCTAACTCACGCTTCATATCAGTGTTTAATAACGTCATATAGCCTTCACGACCACCCCAGAACACATAGTTTTCACCACCTAAAGCAATCGTAGCATCAATAGCATTTTTCACTTGTGTACCTGCATGTGCTAATACTGAGAAATCAGGGTTAGTAGATGCCCCGTTCATATAGCGTGGGTTCGAGAATACGTTGGCAGTACCCCATAATAATTTTACACCACTTGAAGCTTGTTTTTGTTTTGCATAGTCTACAATTGCTTGCATATTGCTTTCGTATTCTGATAAAGAACTTCCTTCATCTACTAAGTCAATATCATGAAAACAATAGTACGGAGCACCAATTTTAGTAATGAATTCAAAGGCTGCATCCATTTTATCTTTAGCTCTTCCTACGATTTCATTTTTTGCATCCCAAGGAAATACTTTTGTTCCAGGACCAAAAGGATCAGCACCAGTTCCACAGAAAGTATGCCAATAAGCAATTGCAAAACGCATTTGCTCTTTCATTGTTTTGCCTCCAATAATACGATTTTCATCATACCATTTGAATGCTAAAGGGTTATCAGACTCTCTTCCTTCAAATTGTATTTTACCAATTCCTGCGAAATACTCTTTGTCGCCTAATGTGATGTTTGCCATTGTCTTTGTTATTGATTGTTTAATTTGATTAGTCGGTATAAATATGTGTTCTATACTGTTCTATAAATTTAATGCAAAAATACTATTACATCTAAGAAACACAAAAAATGTTTCTTATTATTTGAAAATATTTTTATTAAAGACAGCAGACATTCTTAAATCTTGTTAAAATAGATAATAAAATAGTATTCTAACGTTTATCTAAACCTATCTATGAGTATTTTACCATAGCGTACTTGACAAAGTAATGACACATAAAAACACAATTATACATCAATATAATGATAGATATATAAGCATTTAACCTTACTTAATTAAATGAAGCATTGAAAACATAAATGATTCGTTATAAAGGATTTAAAAGGCCTTCTAACACACAAACATTCCAGATTTGACTAGTACCTTTCAGTACCTCTTTATTTAAGTTGTACGGGTAATTAATAGATATTTCTTCGGCTGTTTCTGCTATTAAATTTTCTATACCATAATATGCTATAGATTTTCGTAACTTTGTATCAATATTAATTTTTAACCTGCGCAAATTCCATAATGATCTCTCGTCTTGTAATTATACCGACATACAACGAAATTGAAAACATTGAATCCATTGTCCGTAAAGTAATGAGTTTAGAACCAAGTTTTGACTTACTAATTGTTGATGATGGTTCGCCAGATGGTACTGGGATGAAAGTAAAAGAACTTCAAGATGAATTCGGTAAAAATCGTTTGCATTTACAAGAAAGAAAAGGAAAACTAGGGTTAGGTACTGCTTATATTCATGGGTTTAAATATGCTCTTGCCAATAACTATGAATATATTTTTGAAATGGATGCAGATTTTTCGCATAATCCAGAAGATTTGGTAAAGCTTTACAATGCTTGTGTAGAGGGTTCTGACATGGCTATTGGCTCTCGTTATATCAGTGGAGTAAATGTCGTCAATTGGCCTATGGGAAGAGTATTAATGTCTTATTTTGCGGGTTATTACGTACGTTTTATCACAGGAATGCCTATAATGGATGTAACTGCAGGATTCAAATGTTATCACGCTAAAGTTTTAAAGACCATTAATCTCGATAAGATTAAATTTGTTGGCTATGCTTTTCAGGTAGAAATGAAGTTTACAGCATGGAAATATGGCTTCAAAATTGCCGAGATACCTATCATTTTTACAGATAGAACCAAAGGTGTTTCTAAAATGTCGGCAAATATTTTTAAAGAGGCAATCCTCGGTGTTATTCAAATGAAGGTTAATAGCTTTTTCAAAAACTACAAACATTCATAAAATCATTGTAAATGATTTAACAATGGAATATAATCATATTAAAGCAATACATATCATTTTTGTAACGAGTTGGTTCGCTGGGCTTTTTTATTTACCTCGCTTATTTGTTTACCACACTGAAGCAAATGAAAAGCCTGAAGCTGAACGACAAATCTTGCAGAAAGAGTATAAACGAATGCAAAAAGTACTCTTTAATGCCATCATGGTTCCAGCAATGTGGCTGACAATCATAACGGGTACAACAATGATTTACTGGCTATGGTGGGATAGTTTTGCATCACAAAGTTGGCTTCATTTAAAATTAGGTTTTGTTCTAGGCTTAGTAGGCTATCATTTTTACTGTCGAAAATTAATTTTAGAGCTCAGAGAAGACAAATTTAGGTTCACAGGATTTCAGTTAAGATTATTCAATGAAGTAGCTACTATCTTTTTATTTTCCATCGTGTTTATCGTCGTTTTAAAGAATACAGTCGATTGGATTTGGGGAATTATTGGATTAATCATTTTTGCAGTATTGATAATGTCAGCAGTCAGAATTGTTAAATCAATTAGAGAGAAAAAGAAGTAAATTTCGTTTACATTATATAACAAGAA
>NZ_JBWKYN010000131.1:0-16596 GCF_059423785.1 Arcicella sp. GW458-12-2-14-TSB2
TAGCTCATCAATCTCAAATCCCAGAAATTCTTTACCAACATTTTCAAATCTATAAACTTTTGTTTTTTTTGATTGTATTTCAAGGTTTGCAACATTAGAATCTGCAATGTTTTCTCTAATGACTTTAATTATTTCATCTTCATATTCTTGTTCACAAATAACTATTAAATCATCACTATACCTCTGATAAAACCCCCCAACAGATTTAACTTTGTTATAAATTACTTGGTCGAAATCAAGCATATATACATTTGCTAATGTCGCACTTATAGGACTCCCCTGTGGAATACCACTATTATTGTTTTTAGAAATAATTAAATTCAAATTGTTTTTCAAAAACTCATCTTTTTCACAATATGCAATTACACTTTTTTCTTTAAAATAAAGAGACTTTTCGATTTCTATTCTTTTAAATACAGATTTTTTAGAACTATTAGGAATTCCTCGTTCTACTATCATAGTTCGGTTATAACTATCAAACAATTGTTCTCCCTCTACATACTTTATTTTTGTTAATGATTTGAACACATTATAATGGTCTAAAGGTAAAGTAGTTTCATTTAAAATTTTTGCCCATTGTCGTTTTAATATTCTGTGGTCTAAATTGTCAAAAAAGGAAGTGACGTCAGCAACAATAACAGATAATTTTTTAAAATTATTTTCTTTAATGAATTCAAATGTTGTTTTTGCGAAGTCAATATTACATTTATTTTTTTTAGAATATTTAAAAAGTGGTATTTTTCTATAAGCAACAATCGATTCATTAAAATTTTTATTCTCTACATACTTTTCATAAGCATTAACTAATAGACTATTGTAATATGAAAATATAAGTGAATCAATATGTGAAGCAAAATAAATATTTCTGTCTTTTTTGTCTTTTACTCTAAATCTTCTATTTGTTTTAGTCTTATCAGTTCTTGCTTTATCAGGCCTGAATTTGCGTTGTGAAATACATTTATGTAGGAGAGGTAGAAAACTATGGATTCTAATTTTTTCTTTATTAATTACATACTCTTTAACCCAATTATAGTCAGAGATTGTAATTGGTAGACCAATGTGTGGATATTTTTTTAGTTTAAACCAGCTTTCTGTTTGCATAATTAAAATAAGGGGGCAGATTTATAGTAGCAGGTTTGAAATGTACAGGCTCTTTCGAAGCTTTTGCCTTATCAAGGCTATTGCAACGCTACTCTTTTCAGGTATAGAAATTGCTATCTTTGTAGTTAAATTCATAAACACATTAAATATGGTCAATAAATTGTTACGCAGAACCAATCTCAGGGTCTCAACAGTAATGAAACTGTTGTTAACTCTTTCCTCTACAATTCTCTTTCAAGATTGTTTGGAAATTATTGGTATTTACCTTCCCAGCTAACGTACATCTTAGACGTGGTATATTAAAGTTAAACGTATCACTCCGACCTTCTGCCCCCAAAGTCTTTATTTATTATTTGTCAAATAATTGTTGTAATTTTTTAATAATGGCAATTCCAACTCAACTTACCCAAATCTCCGACATTTCCCAAATGTCCAATCAATTAATTTCCAAAAAACTTATTATACGGTAAAATTAGTTAAATCCCTCCCCGTTCCTTCCCGCACAAACCGTGCTAAATCGCACGTAAATTACATTTCTAATTTTGTATAATCAATTGATAATCAATTGATTATTGTTTGGCATTGTCTTTGGAATACTATTAGCAAATCTAACAGTATTATGGACAAAGAAATTTCTCAAAACCTTATTAATCAACGAAAATCTAAAAAGTGGCTTATCGGTTTATTGCTTGTGTCAGCGTTAATTGCGATACTCTACTTTTTTAGAAATTCTCTTCAATCTTCTTTGGAAGCTTCAAAAATCAGAACGGCTGTGGCTGAAATGGGCAGTATCGAAAATACCTTGACGGCATCGGGCGAAGTAATCCCCGCTTTTGAACAAACCATTACTAGTCCGATAAAAGCAAGTATCAAAAAAGTGTTTTTTACGACTGGCGCATCATTAAAAGCTGGTCAGCCTATCATGGATTTAGATAAATCGCTGACGATGATAGAGCTTGAAAAGCTAAAAGACCAGTTGGCTTTAAAGCAAAATAGCATTGGAAAGCTGAAGATGGATTTAGATAAAAAAATCTATGATGCTGACATCAGCGACAAAATAAAATCTCTAACGATTAATCGTCTCAGAGCAGATTTAGAAGATACCAAACGCTTGCTAAAAGTAGGAGGGAGAACACAAGAGGACGTAACCAAAGCCGAGAATCTGCTGAAGATTGCTGAACTAGAAAAAGCACAATTAGAAAACGAATTGAATTATCACCGAAAGTCTGTTGGAGCAAATGTGCGTGAGTCTGAGTTGAATGCTGAGATAGAAAGCAAAAACTTGAAAGAGCTTCAACATAAAATCACGATGGCAGACATCGTTGCCGACCGCTCAGGTGTGCTTACTTGGGTGAACGATAAAATTGGTTCAGCTGTCAACGAAGGTGAAATGTTAGCCAAATTAGCTGATTTAGGCAGTTTTAGAATAGAAGGTTCTTGCTCTGATACTTATTCCGACCAATTGAAAATAGGGATGCCTGTGATTGTAAAAATCAATGAAGTGTCACTACGTGGCATGGTGGTGCAAATAAAGCCTTCGGTAGCCAATGGCATCGTTCAGTTTTCAATTGCTTTAGAGGATAACAAACACGCTTCGCTTCGCCCCAATATGAAGGTGGAGGTTTTTATGGTTACCAATCGCATTGGTAATGCCGTCCGTGTAGCTAATGGCCCTGCCTTTAATGGGAAAAGAAAGACTTTTGTATTTGTATTAGAAAAAGGCATTGCCAAAAGAAGAGAGGTAGAAATTGGGCTTTCGAACTTTGATTTTGTAGAGATAAAAAGTGGTATTCAAGCAGGCGAAAAAGTAATTATTTCAGATTTGAGCAAGTATGAGCATTTGAACGAAATTAAAATTGAGCAATAATGAAAAATACTTTACGATACCTCTTATTGTTTATCAGCAATTTATCATTAGCTCAGCAATCTCAATTAAGCTTAGACGAAGCCGTACAAATGGCTAAAGATAAATCCATTGCTGCTAAACAAGCATCCACGCAAAAGGAAACTGACTTTTGGCGATTCAAATCGTTTCAAGCTGATTTTAAACCGCAATTGAGTTTAAGTGGAGCATTGCCAAGTTTTACGCGCTCGTTTATTCAAGTGCTTCAACCTGATGGAACAGTCGCTTTTCAGTCGGTTTCTAATAATAATTCAACCTTAACGCTATCACTTAGCCAAAGTATTGCTAAAACAGGAGGAACGATTTATGTACAAAAGCAACTTCAACGCTTTGATGATTTCGAGAGAAATACGACGCTTTATAATGGTATACCGGTAGCATTTGGATTGACGCAACCGCTTTTTATGTTTAATGCCATGAAATGGGATAAACAAATAGAACCGTTGAAATATTCAGAAAGTCAGCAATTATTTTTGGAGTCTTTAGAAAAAGTATCCTTGAATGTGAGTAGTTACTATTTTGACTTATTGATTGCACAGGTCAATTTACAAATTGCCGAGAAGAATAGGAGTAATAACGATACGCTGTATAAAATTGCCTCGAAAAGGCTAGAGTTGGGCAAGATTTCAGAGAATGATATTCTTCAATTACGTTTGTCAGTGCTGAATGCTCAGAAAGATTTAGCCTCTGCCAAGCAACAAGCGGAGGTAGCTATGCTACAGTTGAAATCATACATTGGGTATAGGGAAAGTACAAAATTAGACCTTGATATTCCTTTTCAGATTAAGGTCTTTGAGATTGATGCACAAAGAGCTATCAGAGAGGCCTTGAATAGTCGCTCAGATGCGATTGCTTTTCGACGTAGAATCTTGGAGTCTGAACGAGATTTGAACAAGGCTAAAAGTGAAAATGGTTTGAATGCTTCTTTGAATGTAGCGTTTGGTTTGTCTAATCGTGGAGCAAGACCTTTGGATATTTATAAAAATGCTCAAGACCGTGAGTTCGTCGAAATACAGTTTACTTTGCCGATTATGGATTGGGGAAGGTCTAAGGCTCGTACTGAAACAGCTAAAGCCAATTTACAATTGACACAGCAAAGTGTAGAGCAAGATAAACTGACTTTTGAGCAACAGATTTATACACAAGTAACGCTTTTTGAAATGCTCCAAAAGCAAGTGAAACTCACCGCAGAAACAGATGAAATAGCCAATAAAAGGTATCAGATTGCCCAAGATAGGTACATTCTGGCAGATTTGAGCATCACAGATTTGAGCATAGCCTTGCAAGAAAAAGACCGCGCCAAAAGAGATTATATCATTGCCCTAAGGGACTATTGGCAAGCATATTATACATTACGTTATTATACTTTATACGATTTTGAACAAAACGAATCTTTAAATCTTAGAAAATAATCATGATTAAACTAACCAACATCGAGAAAGTCTATCAGACTAGTAATATTGAAACATTGGCATTGAACAATATCAATATAGACATTAAAAAAGGAGAATTTGTCTCTATTATGGGGCCATCGGGTTGTGGCAAAAGTACGTTGTTGAACATCATGGGTTTATTAGATGAGCCTTCGACAGGCACGATTGCTATTGATAGTAAACCTGTAGAAAAATTCACGGATAAGGATTTGGCTTTTCTACGTAACCAGAAAATAGGGTTTATCTTTCAGAGCTTTCACCTTATCAACGACTTGTCGATTTTAGATAATGTTGAAATTCCTTTGCTATACCGTACTTCAACCAGCAAAAGTCGTAGAGATGCAGCAAAAGAGGCTTTAGAAAAAGTAGGATTGAGCAACAGGATGAAACACTTTCCTAATCAACTTTCTGGGGGACAAAAACAGCGTGTTGCCATTGCCAGAGCCATTGTTGGAAACCCTGAAATTATTTTAGCAGATGAGCCAACAGGAAATTTGGATAGTGCGATGGGGAACGAAATATTGAATATTCTTTTACAGCTGAATGCCGCAGGCAGTACCATTGTAATGGTTACGCACGATGAAAACATGGCCAAGAAAACGCACCGTTTAATTCGCCTTTTTGATGGCTCGCAAGTATCTTAATTTAACCTCTAAAATATAAAAATCATGCTGTTCAATTATATTAAAATTGCATGGAAAGTCCTGCTTAGGCATCCATTTTATACGTTTATTACGCTGTTTGGTATTACGCTCACGCTAACGGTGCTGATGGTCATTACTTCTTTCCTAGACCATTTGGTAGGAAGTCATTATCCTGAAAACAAACGAGATAGGTCGCTGTATATCATGAATGTGGCTTTGTACGATTCTGCCAAAACGTCTATGAATGGAGGGGCTCTCTCTTATGATTTCATCAAAACACACATAAAGCCTTTGAAAACACCTGAAAATGTAGGGTTTTCAACCATGATAAGTTCGGCTAATTCGTATTTGAATGGTCGCAGAATTAAGGTTAGTACAAAATACTGTGATCCTAATTTTTGGGAAGTAACCGATTATGAATTTTTGGAAGGAAAGCCTTTTAATCATCAAAATATTGCTAATGGCGACCATGTTGTTGTGATTACTGATGCCATGAAAAAGCAGTATTTTGAAGATGAAACGGCATCGGCCATTGGAAAAATGATAGAAGTGGATAATGAAAAATTTAAAGTAATTGGGGTTGTTAAATCGGCACCTGTTACTCGATTTATGACTTTCTCTGATGTGTTTTTCCCTTATAATCTGCCTAAAAGTAATTATCAATCAAAGAGCATACAAGGTAATTTTACGGTGATTATCTTGGCAAAAGACAAAAGCGATTTTGTTGAAATCCAAAAAGAGTTTGATGCATCAGTGAATAAAATACCTTTACCAATACAGTCTTTTGGGAATAAGTTTGATATTATCGACGTGAAAGCACAGCCTTATGTAGATACTGTATTATACAGCCTTTTGAGAAACGGTAAAGAGATTTATATATACATCATCATAAGTTTTATTGTGTTGATGTTAATGGGGTTGCCCGCTATCAATCTAGTGAATTTGAATGTGAGTAGAATTATGGAAAGAGCTTCTGAGATTGGCATCCGCAAGGCTTTTGGTGCACCCTCTAGCTCGCTTGCTTGGCAGTTTATCATTGAGAATATTTTTATTACGATGATTGGTGGAGGTTTCGCTTTGACACTCACGGCTATTATTATTGCTATTTTCAATCAAAGTGGTTTAATTCTTTATGCTGACCTAACGATTAATTTTAGTGTATTCGGCGTGAGTTTATTGGTTTGTTTGATTTTCGGATTACTCTCAGGCGTAGTACCAGCCATCAGAATGTCAAAAATGAAAGTTATCGACGCACTGAAAAGTTCGTAGGTTTTTAGCTGTGAGCTATGAGCCATGAGCCGTGAGTTACGAGCTGTGAGCTTTGATTAGTACAAATAAAAATAATCACTAACTCACAACTCACTAACTCACAATTCACAATTAAAACAATCACTAAATCACTCATTCACTAATTCACAACTGATATGTTACAGCATTTATTTAAACTCATTTGGAACAAAAAAAAGACCCATACTTTATTGATGGTCGAAATTTGGATTTCCTTTCTTGTGCTTTTTGGAGTGATGACACTCATTAGCTACAATTTTAAAAATTATTTAGAGCCAATCGGTTTTCAATACGACAATATATGGGCTTTAGAACTCTCGACAAACCAAGATACTACTGCTGTTAAAGAAAAGTTAAATAGCATCTATCAGAAAATAAAGTCGTATCCAGAAGTAGAAATAGCGACTAGGATGTCTAATAATTCTCCTTTCTCCTTTAGTCAGCATAATGGAGGGATTTCATATAAAAAGAATAATACGAATGGGGATTATTACTTTACGGATGAAAATTTTGCAAAAACATTAAACCTCAAAATCCTGCAAGGCAATTGGTATAAAAAAGCTGATGCAGTGGCTAAATTTAAGGCCGTAGTAATTAATAAAAAAACGCAAGAGAATTTATTTGGCGACATAAACCCCATTGGAAAAGTATTGGGCGAAGACCAGAAAATAGTTGGTGTGGTTGATAATTTTAAAGCCAAGGGAGAATTTACCAATAATGAACCTTGTATCTTTACTTTAATCGATGATAAATACCAATACTCGAAAGTGCTTATCAAAATAAAACCGGGAACAGATGCTAACTTTGAGGCAAAACTAGTCAAAGATATTGGTGCAATCGCTAAAGAATGGACAACTGAAGTAAGTTATCTTACTGACCAACGAAAAAACCAACATAATTTAGCACTAGTTCCTGTGTTAATTTTTCTAATCATTACGGTGTTTCTATTAGTGAATGTAGCGATGGGACTGTTTGGCATTTTGAACCTGAATATTGCTAAACGCCGAGAAGAAATAGGTGTACGGAGGGCGATGGGAGCTACTGAAGGCAATGTTAAAATTCAATTTGTAGGCGAAATGTGGGTAATTGCCACTTTCGGAATGTTGATAGGAATATTGTTTGCCGTACAGTTTCCTTTGATGAATGTGTTTGATTTAAAAGCAAGTATCTATTGGATGGCAATCGGACTTTCTATTGTTATCTTATATGGCATCGTAACGCTTTGTGCTTATTACCCAAGCCGCCAAGCCGCCAAAATTCAACCAGCAATGGCTCTGCATGAACAGTAAATTAGCTGTTAGGAGTGAGCTATGAGCTTTGAGCCATGAGATTTTTAAGAGTTTAAAGCTTATAATTCATTGGTTTACTCATTTATCAAAGCTCGTAGCTCAACGCTCACAGCTCAAAAATATGAATAATAGAATTTAGCTTTGAGTAGTGAGTTATGAGAATTCAATAGTTTAACGCTCATAGCATTTTTTGCAGCTTATTTCTCAAAGAAAGCTAAAATCAAAAAAGCTCAAGGCTCAAAGCTCATTGCTCACAGCTTAAAAACATGAACAAAATATTAGTCATAGATGATGATATAGCCGTACAGACATCCCTTTCGTTGATGCTTCGGCAAGAAGGCTTTCAGGTGAAGACGACCTCTTCACCTGTTTTGGCGATGGATATTATCGAAGAATTTCAACCACATTTAATTATATTAGACCTTAACTTCTCGATTGAAACTTCTGGAGATGAAGGGATAAAAGCCCTGAAAATTATCCGTGGTGCTTTCCCTGATATTGCGGTTATCCTATTGACAGGTTGGGGAACTATCAATTTGGCTGTTGAAGGAATGAAATTGGGGGCTAAGGATTTTGTAACTAAACCATGGCAAAATGGTTATATTATACAGTCTATCACTACAATTCTAAATCTTTCTCAGCAAAAAGTACAATCGCTCAATCGTAAAAAGTTAGACCAACAGTACCAGTTTGAGCACATTGTGGGCGAAGACCCAAAGCTATTAGAAATCCTTGAAACGATTGGCAGAGTAGGCATTACAGACGCTCCCGTATTGATTACAGGCGAAAGCGGCACAGGCAAAGAATTGATTGCTGAGGCTATCCATCAAAACAGTAAAAGAAAGAACAAACCTTTTATTAAAGTGAACCTAGGAGGCGTTTCGGCTAGTTTATTTGAAAGTGAATTGTTTGGACATATACGTGGAGCTTTTACAGATGCTAAATCTGATAGAATAGGGCGTTTTGAGCTAGCGAATAAAGGCACAATATTCTTAGATGAAATCGGAGATTTAGATTTATCAAGTCAGGTGAAACTATTAAGGGTATTGCAAGATAGAACCTTTGAACCATTGGGTAGTAGCAAAAGTAAAACGGTAGATGTAAGGGTAATTTGTGCAACCAACCGTAATTTGGAAGAAATGGTGGCGAACAATACTTTCAGAGAAGATTTGTTTTATCGAATCAATCTTATCTCAGTAAAATTGCCCGCTTTACGTGAAAGACCCGATGACATTGCTTCACTGGCTATCTATTTTGTCAATAACCTGAAAACTATTTACGAGCGTCCCTATTTAACCATTGCTCCTAAAGCTATCAATTGGTTGAAATCTTTACCTTTACCAGGCAATATTCGTCAACTGAAAAATTTAGTTGAAAAAACAATTTTACTCACGCCTAAAGATGAACTAGCGATTGAGGATTTTCAAAAGAATATTTCTATTAATACCATACAAGCGAACAAGAATACGCTACCAGAAGTTGGGACGATGACTTTGGATGAAATAGAATTGTTAATGATTCAAAGAGCAATGGCTTTTCATCAAAACAAAATATCAAAAGTAGCTCGTTCATTAGGCATTACACGTTTTGCATTATATCGACGGTTAGAAAAGTTTAATATACCTTTTGCTATTGAGTGATTTAGCGAGTTAGTGATTGAGTGATTAAGTTGTGAGTTAGTGATTTATTTCATTTAGGGGCAAATTCATGACTGATTATTACATAGTTATAAAATAATCAACTAAAAACTCACTAATTCACAATTCACTAACTCACAATTAAAAAAAATCACTCAATCACAAATCACTCATTCACTCAATAAACTCTTGTCTCTAAAAGTAAAATATATCATTTTTGTTACGCTCATTCATGCCGTTATTATCTTTTTAACGTTTCGGCTTTTGAATGAAAACAAACTCTATTTTATCCTTTCTGAACTATTGGTGCTTGCTTCTTTAGTCATAGCTGTGCAGCTGTACCAAGACTTTATTCAGCCGCTAAAATTCTTGTTGATGGGTGCAGAGGCTATTAAAGACCAAGATTTTGCGGTGAAATTCAAACCTGTAGGCAAGTACGAAATGGATGAACTGATTGCAGTGTATAATGCGATGATAGACCAACTCCGACAAGAACGCTTACAGGTAGTTGAACAGCATTTTTTTCTGGAAAAACTTATTCAAGCTTCGCCAATAGCGATTATCATTTTAGACTTTGACGGCAATATCGTTAAGACCAATCCAAAGGCACAAGAGCTTTTTTCTTTGCCTGAATATTTACCTAATACTTTAGCATTAAGTCAGATTCCTCATCCCATTATTCCACATTTACTATTATTAGAAAATAAAGAAGCCCAAACAGTACAATTAAATGGCTTGGCTACTTATAAAATTCAACGCTCATTTTTTATGGATAGGGGCTTTGCTCGCCCATTTTTACTCATTGAAGAATTGACCACTGAAATTCTAGCGACTGAAAAGAAGGCTTATGGCAAGGTAATCAGAATGATGGCTCATGAAGTCAACAATTCAATAGGGGCAGTAAACTCTATTCTGGAAGTAACCAAAAAATATATTGAAGAAGAAGATTTATCAAATGCTTTAAGAGTAGCTACCGAACGCAACGACCGTTTGAATCTTTTCATGAGACGTTTTGCTGATATTGTCCGTCTGCCTTTGCCTAATAAAGAAGAAAGGAATATCGCGGGCATTATCAAAAATGCTGTTCAACTGATGAGACTACAAATAGAGCAAAAAGGTATTTCGATAATTAGTAATTATAAGGGCGAGGGAAAACCTATATTAGTAGATGTAGGGCAAATAGAGCAAGTGTTGGTAAATGTATTAAAAAATGCCATTGAAGCTTGTGAGGGAAGTAGCGATAAAACCATTGCTATCAATGTTGATGAGAAACAAATTGTGATTGCTAATAATGGAAAACCCATTCCCAAAGCCATTGAGCAACAATTGTTTACTCCATTCTTTAGTGATAAGCCAGAAGGGCAAGGTATAGGATTAATGCTTTGTAGAGAAATACTGAATAATCACGGCTTCAACTTTTCTTTACAAACAAAATCTGACGGTTGGACAGCATTTGTAATTGAATATCGTTTGTAACATATCAACAAAAACCTTGTAAAAAAAAAGAGGGCAAAATCATTATGATTTTGCCCTCTTATAATATTGAAGAAAAGCGAAAATTATTTCGCCAAAGCAGCTTTAAGATTTTCATCTAAAGCAGCTAAGAATTCTTCAGTATATAAATAATGCTCGCCATGATTCACTTTATTTCCGTGAATACAAACTGCTAAGTCTTTAGTCATTTTACCAGATTCAACTGTTTCAACGCAAACTTTTTCTAACGTTTGGCAGAAGTTGATTAACTCTTGGTTATCATCTAATTTACCACGGAATTCCAAACCACGAGTCCAAGCAAAGATAGAAGCGATAGGGTTCGTTGAAGTTGGTTTTCCTTTTTGGTGGTCACGGTAGTGACGAGTAACAGTACCATGTGCTGCTTCAGCTTCCATTGTTTTTCCGTCTGGAGTAATCAATACTGAAGTCATCAAACCTAATGAACCGAAACCTTGTGCAACTGTATCAGACTGAACGTCTCCATCATAGTTTTTACAAGCCCAAACGAAATTACCATTCCATTTCAATGCCGAAGCTACCATGTCATCAATCAAACGGTGTTCGTAAACAATACCTGCTTCTACGAATTTCGCTTTGTAATCTGCTTGGTAGATTTCTTCGAAAATATCTTTGAAACGACCATCGTATTTTTTCAAGATGGTGTTTTTAGTAGATAAATATAAAGGCCATCCTTTGCTTAATGCCATGTTGAAACATGAGTGAGCAAAACCACGGATAGACTCGTCAGTGTTATACATTGTTAAAGCTACACCATCGTTTTTGAAGTTGAATACTTCAAAAGTCTGTGGTTCAGAACCATCTTCAGGTGTGAAAGTAACTGTTAATTTACCTTTTCCTTTTGTTAAGAAGTCAGTAGCACGGTATTGGTCACCAAAAGCGTGACGACCAATCATGATTGGAGCTGTCCAGTTTGGTACTAATCTTGGAACGTTAGAACAAACGATTGGCTCACGGAAAACAGTACCATCCAAAATATTACGAATTGTTCCGTTTGGCGATTTCCACATTTGTTTCAAGCCGAACTCTTCAACACGTTGTTCGTCTGGAGTGATTGTAGCACATTTGATACCAACACCATATTCTTTGATAGCATTTGCTGCATCAATCGTAACTTGGTCATTAGTTTCGTCACGGTATTCCATTCCTAAATCGTAGTATTTAATATCTACATCTAAGTAAGGAGTAATCAACTTATCCTTAATGAATTTCCAGATAATTCGAGTCATTTCGTCGCCATCTAATTCAACGACAGGGTTCGCAACTTTAATTTTTTCCATTGTGAAATATGCTAATTGGGAATTTTGAACTTTAATTGTTTGAATTAATTCAAATTTCTTTTATTTAAAGAATGATTTTGGGGCAAAGGTAATCAATGAATTAATACGGAATGTGTTTTGTTTCTCTAAATTCTATATAGATTGGCTAAGGCTTGAAAAAAATACAATTTTAAGTGCCTGAAAATAAAAATATTGGAAAATAGGGTTGTTAATAAAACTAACATTCAGTTGTTTGATAAAAATACATCATTACTGCTTATAAATACCTCTAGAAAAAGCCTTTTAACCAAAATAGTAATAAAGGCTTTGAAAAGAATAACAATTAATCTACTTACTTTGTATTTTAATTAAAGCAAAATGATATTAATCAATAGTATTTGTGGAAGTCAGAAAAATAAATCCTAACGATACTTGGTCAATCCGACAAAGCGTAATGTGGCCAGATAAACCACTAGCTTATGTGCAATTAGAAGAAGATGAAAGAGGGGTGCATTTTGGAGTATTCGAAAATACTGAATTGCTTTCTGTTGTATCCTTATTTTTAGAAGAAGAAAATGCCCAGTTTAGAAAATTTGCTACAAAAGTAGCCCATCAAGGCAAAGGTTATGGTTCTGTATTACTTCAAGCACTGATTGAAGAATGCGAAAAACAACATATAAAGAATCTCTGGTGTAATGCCAGAGTAAGTGCTTATCCGTTTTATCAAAAATTTGGTTTTGAAATCGTGTCGGAAACGTGGACAAAAGATGGAATTGAGTTTGTGAAGATGAGTAGAACATTTTAATCTTTACTACACCAGTGGGAATCGAACCCCCATCAAGCGTTTATGTTTTGAGTAAAACACTGAAAACCCAAATTTAATTTTAATTAAAAATGACTGATTATATATTAAGAATTGATTGTACCGACGAAAAGGGACTTGTTCATAAAATTACAGGAGTACTTTTTTTTAATAACCTTAATATTGAACGTACCGACGAGTTTGTAGATGTTGATAACAATCTTTTTTTCATGCGTGTAGCTTTTTCTGGCGACTGTGACCCAGAAAGAATTGAAGATGGACTAAGAGGAATCCTGCCAAGTACTGCCAATATCGACCTTACGACCAAACAAGTAAAAGATGTAGTAGTATTGGTTACCAAAGAACACCACTGCCTTTCAGATTTATTGATTAGAAATGAATTCAACGATTTGCCATTTAATATTTTAGCAGTCATTGGCAATCATGATGTATTACGTCCGCTTACAGAAAAATTTAATATACCATTCCATCATGTACCAGCGGAGGGAATTACCCGTGCTGAACATGAGAAACAGATAGAGGAGGTAGTGACAAGCTACTCGCCAGACTATCTGATTCTTGCCAAGTTTATGCGTATCCTCACGCCAGAATTTACCAAGAAGTTCAGTAAGAAAGTTGTCAATATTCATCATTCGTTCTTGCCTGCTTTTATAGGAGCTAATCCCTATAAACAAGCACACCACAGAGGTGTAAAAATTATTGGTGCAACAGCGCATTTTGTAACAGATGATTTGGATGAAGGACCAATTATTTTTCAAGACATCACAAGGGTAGACCACACCAAAAATGCCTTAGAGATGGCTCAGGCGGGACGGGATGTAGAGAAAATAGTATTGGCCAAAGCCTTGAAATTTGTTTTTGAAGATCGTGTGTTTATTCATGGCAATAAGACGATTATTTTTGAGTAAAAAGTTAAATCAAACTACATTGAAATTATCAATCATCGTAGCCGTTGCTGAAAACGGCGTTATCGGGCACAATAATCAACTAATTTGGCGATTGCCCGAAGATTTAAAGATGTTCAAACGACTTACAACTGGGCATCCAGTGATTATGGGGCGTAAAACCTTTGAATCTATCGGTAAACCTTTGCCAAATCGTACTTCCATTATCATTACCAGAGACCAAGATTTTCAAGTGGAAGGCTGTATAACCGTTCATTCTTTGGAAGATGCTATCGAAGCAGCTAGTGAGATAGAAGATAACGAAACATTTATCATAGGTGGTGCAGAGATTTATCGTCTGTCCTTGCCTTTTGCAGATAAAATTTATCTGACAGAAGTGCATCATGCTTTTGAAGGAGATACTTTTTTCCCATCCATTGATAAAAATATTTGGGAAGAAGTAAGCAGAATAGACCACGAAACTGATGAGAAGCATTTGTATAGATACTCTTTTGTGGAATTGGAGAAATAATTTGAAAATTTGAAGATGTGTTGATTTGAAAATTAGGATTTAAATTTTCGTGCATTAACATTCTTCAAAATTTTCTTTAGACTAAAAAAATATTTTAAATGATACAAATAGCCGACGAAGCCATTGATATTCAAGCTTGTATTGATGCCGCACAATCAGAACGTGCGGGAGCAGTGGATGTATTTATCGGAACGGTCAGAAATCATAATAATGCCAAAGAAGTAGTAAGGCTAATCTTTGAAACCTATGATACAATGGCGGTGAAAAAAATGCAGGAATTAGCTGACCAAGCCAAAGAAAAATGGGAGATTGAAAAAATTGTAATGGTACATCGCAAAGGAACGTTAGAAATTGGTGATGTGGCCGTGGTAATTGCTGTTTCCACACCACATCGAGCTGCATCTTTTGAAGCTTGCCAATGGCTAATCGATACCCTGAAACAAGTAGTACCTATCTGGAAAAGAGAGGTTTATAAAGATGGTGAAGAGTGGCTAGAAGCCCATCCCTGATTTATAAAATCATCAGGTTACAACCGCGAATATCTGAATTGTCAAATCTGCCTAATACCCTAAATTGTCCAGTGTCAGGGATAAATGAGCCTAGATCTTTGGTTTCAATAAATGAGCAAGAGTCTACATTGGCCAAATCAATGACATTGATGCCTCCTCGGGTTTGATGTTCAACATTAAAAGGGTCGTTTA
The DNA here is from genome assembly GCF_059423785.1 of Arcicella sp. GW458-12-2-14-TSB2. Classification (NCBI taxonomy): domain Bacteria; kingdom Pseudomonadati; phylum Bacteroidota; class Cytophagia; order Cytophagales; family Flectobacillaceae; genus Arcicella; species Arcicella sp. GW458-12-2-14-TSB2. The sequence goes on from NZ_JBWKYN010000131.1 coordinate 15,006, forward strand.
CATCTCTTAATAAGATTTTCATCGAAGGAGGTAAATCAAAAATACCCTCTCCAAAAGAATATCCTTGCGATAATAATTCGGTCATGCCATATTCTGAATGAATTTTATTGACATAAAAGGCATTCGTCAGTATTTCATGTACTTCTTCGCGGAGCAATTCTTTTCTTCGTCCTTTCATACCGCCTGTTTCCATTACTGTTAAGTGTTGAAATGCTTGAAGAAAAGATAAGTCTAAGCCCGCTTCGGCAAAATCTAGTAAGCCAAAGGTCACCCCGATTAATAATATTTTTTTAGAAGAATCCTCTGAGGCAATTCTTTTTAAGGTAGTTGCTAGTTCGTTGTAATTATTGAGATAAAACCCTGAATCTTGCGATTTACTTTGTTTGATAAAATGCTCGACCATATACACCAAAGAAGAATTGTTTCGCTCAAGATAGGAAGGGAGCAACGCCAGAATTTGAAATTCGGAGAGTTTACCATAGAATTTTTCAAAAATCTGCTCGGCAATTTGCAAATAGAAATCAGGGTCGGCTACCAAGTGTCTTGATGTATTTTGCCCTGTCGTTCCGCTACTTTCAAAAATTACTTTTGGTTGTACGTCTCCACTGAGGATGGTCTGAGTTTTGAAAAATTCAATCGGTAAAAATGGAATGTCTTTAATTGACTGAACCTTTGATACATCAACTTGTAGATATTTTAAGTACTTTGCATAAGTAACATTATTTTGAGCTTGAAAACGAAAAATGTTTAGTGCCAAGTCATCAAAATTTTGTGTATTTACGTTAAGTACGCTTGCCTTTAATTGTGCTGATGTTATCATTTTCGGGTCGATTCGTGAAATCAATCTAATATCGTTCTGCAAAATTAAGCAAATCATTAACTTTACAGAACAATAAAACAACAAGGAAGCGAGGAAAATCGTTATACCGTTAAAATGTTTTTAAATGCTATGAGAAAGAACTTATACATCTTTAGTTTTTTAGTGCTTATGTTTTCTTGTACGGGCGTACCAGATTTTAGTAATATACCCAGTATTTCATATAATAATGTTCGTATTATCACTACAGAAAAACCAACTCAATTGGGGGTGACTAAAAAAGACTCTGTGATTATTTCTATTAACTTTCAAGATGGTGATGGTGACTTAGGATTTAATGCTCAGGAATTTGCAGCGTTGCAAAAAAAATATGGTTTAGATGTCAGAACTTTCCTGATTGATTTATATGTAAAAAAGAATGGCAAGTTCGTATTGAGCGACCCTAGTGTGAAATTTGGAGGGAATATATTATTCCATTTAAAAGATGGTACTAAGGCTGGTCCTATCGAAGGGGTCGTAGATTATTCTGTTAATTTTGAATACCTTAACTTTGCAGGGATACCTAATCTAACGGGTAAAAAGGATACAGTGAAGTTTGAAGTGACCATTAAAGACAGGGCGATGAACACAAGTAATACTACTGAAACCCCTGAGGTTGTTATTTTTAATAAATAGAATCAGTTATAAAATATTACGCTCAAACATGAGTCATCCCGAATTTTGTGGATGGCTTGCCAAATAAAAACCTCCTTGTTTATTTTGTGAATTACGACA
>NZ_JBWKYN010000132.1:0-16574 GCF_059423785.1 Arcicella sp. GW458-12-2-14-TSB2
ATTTTAACAAAAGTAAAGGTTGGTGAATTAACACCAACCTTTACTTTTGTTTACTATTTAAGCTATTCGATTTGTTCCGCAAGAGCAAATCGAATGACAAATAAAAACGTTCTCTATCTCTTTAGGATTAAAATCCTTTTTATCAAAACTTCCACTTGCCTTTCAGAACAAGTGGAAGAGCATTAAGAAAAATACCTCTATCTTTTAGTCTTGTATCCTAAAGTCTCCAATTACTACAAATTTTCCTCTAAAACAGCCGTTTTAACATTGTCGTCTGAATGCCTATCTATCAGCTTATTAATAGGGTCAATTCCTGCTTTTTTTGGTTTTTCTTTAACGATAATTTTAAAGGTATTGTCTTTCTTAGATACTTTATATTTTTGGATATAAAGCAATTTGTCTTTACCATCTTTGTCTTCTCCATACACACCTACGTCAATCCAATCGTTCAGGGTAATAGGTTTTTCGTTACCAGAACTATCTGCCCTGAATTTTTCTGAAATGGCTTTGATGTTTACTTCATAAGTTTTGTTTGGTAATACTTTGTAGGTCACTTTATCGGTTTTGTTCTCATACAACGTAATGGTTTCAAACATATCATGAATGATGTATTTTAATGAATCTGGCGTTTCGGCTTTGAAATACTTTAACAAATCCTGACTAGTAGGATAGCGTTTGTATTTCCCATCAGAACTTGGATATTTCCAATCTGCTAAGAAATCATGCAAAGCTTTATTTACTTTATCTTCACCGATATAATCTTGTAAAGCAAACATCACTACTGAACCCTTGTTATAATGAATATATCCCTGACTTTCTACCAAGGCTAAGGGCTGCTCTTTTTTACTTTCTCTTGCACGTCCGCTCAGGTATTTATCCAATTCATATTTCAAGAACTTTTGCATTAATTCAGGTTTGATAGCGTGTTTCATCACCATTAAAGCTGAGTATTGCGCTTGTGTTTCTGAAAGCATCGCATTTCCCTTTACCTTCGCTTCGGCTACCTGATGTCCCCACCATTGGTGTCCTAATTCATGGGCAGTTACATAAAAAGGCATATCCAAGTCTTTTTCTGGGTCATTGATTTTCTGGATAAAACCAATTCCTTCTGAAAATGGAACAGTATTGGCAAACGACTGGGCAAAAGTAGCATAGCGTGGAAATTCCATGATTCTCATTTGGCGATATTGATAAGGGGCAAAGTTTTTATCAAAATAGTCGAATGAGGCTTTCATAGAAGACATCATCTTGTCAAGGTTATATTCATGCCCTTTGTTATAATAAATCTCTAAATCTACTCCCTTCCATTTATCATGCTTAATCTGATAGTCAGCAGAGATTATCGAATAGAAATTAACCATCGGAACATCCATTTTATAATGGAAATATTTGCGGTCTTGTTTCTCCCAAGTTTTTTGTAAATAGCCTGGGGCGATAGCCGTTTGGTCTTTACTCGTGCCTATTACCATTTCAAAACGGATATAGTCTGAATCATCACCAAACAAACTTTGTGAAAGTCCGATTGGATTATTCTGTTCCATCATGCGTTCTTTTTCAGGCAATTTGTATTTTTTACGAGTATCGTCATCACCTATTTCAAAGCCATCACTATAGCCTAAAGAAGGCAAATATCCATTATTGAAAAAAGTACCGTTATAGACAATATCAGTATTAGAGCCTTTGGCAACAAAACCTTTTGTTTCATAGATAGTTTTAAAGCTCATCTTAACAGAATCGCCAGAAGCCAACGGTTTATTTAATTGATAAATAGTGAATCCAAAATCATCGTAGGTCTTTTTGATTTTTGCACCTCCTTCAAATTTTAAATATTCAATATTCATATTATGTTGAATATCATTTTGGATATAAATATCATTCAGGGTTTTAGCTGTTTTATTTTTTAACCAAAAATAACCTTCGGCAGTAAAATCACGCTTTTCAGGATAAATCTCAACGTTTAAATTAACATCTACAATACGAGGCTGAGGAGCATTGTCAAAGGGCTTTTTCAAGGTTTTTTCATAATCTGCCTGTATCTTATCTTGGTCTTCCTTGGTAAAATACTTATTCAATTTGTTGGTATTATAATAGATATATCCCCCCGTGGCAACGAAGGTTATCAGTACCGTGATACCAAAAGTAAGCACAGGTTTACTTAAACGAAGTTTACCAATTTTCAAACGTGTTTGCATCAAAACCTCTGTTCCTCTTACACTTAACAAAACGGATAAGATAAAAAGAATGCCTACAAAAGCCAGCCAGTAGAGTTTCATCCATGAAAATGACGATACAAAATGCCCGTATTTATTCATATCAGAATAGCTTCCTAAACTACCACTATTGAATGAAAACAGAGGGTGTTCGATACCAGCGCCACTCATAAACAAGTTGATGATAAAGAAAACAAACATCAAGGCAAAGCCAACCAGTTTGTTATTGGCAATGGTTTGAATAAAGAAAGAGAGTAAAGTAAAGGTTGTGAGAAAAATTAGTTCGTCGGTAAACAACGTTTTGAAATAAAGCGATAATTCAAAATTGAAATAACCATGTGCTACTTGCACACATACCCCGAAGAAAACTAAGCAGAACAGCAAACCTATATAGATGACGATTAAGCCTAAGAATTTAGAAAATAGTCCTACCCAATCTGGTACGGGCAATGCATCTATAATTAAATTAATATTCACTGTTCTTTCACGCCAAATTAATTCACCTGAGTAAAAAACAACGATGATTAAAAAGAACAAATCGAACTCTCCTAAAAAGCCCAATACATTGGCTGTAATAGGGTAGGAGCTTGTTCCATACATTTCACCGAAATAGAATGAGTTGATGGTTAAATCTGTAAACCCAACAAAAACGATAGCAATGAATGGGATTTCTTTAACAACCATTTTAGCATAAAAAATGGATTGCTCCCATAGCTGAATAAGATTAGCAGAAAAATTAGTGAATTGATGAACCGCTGGAATCAATACGTTTTCTGGTTTAATAGTCAATGGTGTTTCTTTCACTACTTTCTTTTTCTTGAGCCATGAAGACGTAACCACATTAAAACTAAAAGCATAATAAGTAATAACCAAGATAAGTACTCCTATACCGCACCAAAGTACACGATTCCAGAGCATCATGCCTTCCAGAGGAATCAGTAGATTGTTTTTCTGAGCGGGCGTCCAATATTGTGTATAAATCTGGAAAGTCCTTACGGCAAATGGGTCAATTAATGAAGCTAAATCCTTATTCTCCAAATCTTGGGTAATCGTACCCGTTATTTCATACAAGACAAACAAAATAATACCTTGTGTATAAATTACCAAGGGCTTTCTGCTCAATGTTCCTGCGGCAAAATAGATGGTAGCTTGGATGAAAAGATTGGTAATACCATAAAAAATAAACGGCTGAAAATAATGCCAAATATCAAATGGATGCATTACTTTTTCCTTCCAAGATGGGTCCCAAGGTAAAAATTTACCAATTGAAAAACCTAGCATAAAGGCCATCCAAATGGATGAATATATCAGTACCATCACAAAGAATGAACCCCAAAATCTACCCATCAAATAATCAAATTTAGACATGGTAGTGGTAAACATCAATGATTCAGTTTTGTGTTCAAAATCACGCAAAACGGCTACACCCATCACCGCCGAACTGATAAAAGTTACGGCGAAAGTCATGATGATTGTCATGAACGATAAGGAATACGGCGAATTGGCTTGTAATTGTCCACCAGCGGCACTCCCTATTGTTACATACTTTGACGTAGCAGCCGCGAAACACAACATGAATAATATAAAAAAATACAAATAAGTAGCTGCTCTATTCTTTCGATAGCTAAATTCAAAACGTAAAATCTCTAAAAACATCGTATTGTCGGTTTAGGCATTAGCAAAAATTTTCGTGAAATAAACATCTTCCAAATCTCCTTCAACGGCATCAAAAGTGCCATCGGGATTGCTATCAGCTAAAACGTGTATCACAGGGGACCCTCCAATCAGTTTGTCAGAAATCAAGGTATAGTTTTTCTTGTATTCCTCTAATTCAGCCTTTTGAATACGCTTACGCCATATTTTACCTTCTATTTCTTTGATAGCATCAAACGGGTTTCCTTTATAAAGTACCTGCCCTTTGTTGAATACAGCCATATCTTGACACAACTCTTTTACATCGTCAACAATATGGGTAGAAAGTATCACAATGGTATTTTCGCCTAATTCCGATAGAAGATTTAAAAAACGGTTACGTTCGGCAGGGTCAAGTCCTGCGGTGGGTTCATCCACAATAATCAATTTAGGATTCGCTAACAAGGCCTGAGCAATGCCGAAACGCTGCTTCATACCGCCTGAGTAACCACCCAAATTCTTTTTGCGTGCCTCCCAAAGATTGGTTTTTTGAAGTAATGATTCTACCAATTCTTTGCGTTCTTTGGCATTGGTAATGCCTTTTAATACGGCCAGATGATTTAATAGCGTAATGGCATCTACTTTAGGATATACGCCAAATTCTTGTGGTAAATACCCCAATGTTTTACGTACTTCCTCTTTTTGTTTTAATACGTCTATATCGCCTAATGTTATTGTGCCTGTATCGGCTTCTTGAAGTGTTGCTATGGTTCGCATCAAAGACGATTTACCAGCTCCATTTGGGCCTAATAAACCAAACATTCCTTGATTGATTGTTAAATTTACGTTTTGGAGCGCTTGAACGCCGTTAGAATAGGTCTTATTCAGGTTTGTAATCGTTAGTTGCATAAAGTTTGAAGTTTATTTTTATACAAATTAACATTTTACCTTCATTTATTTTTTAGAATGTGATGAAAACATTGAGGATTAGATAAATGGCAAAAAAAAAGCAAAGCAAAAGAAGTTCGCTTCTTTTGCTTTGCTTGCAACGAATATCTATTGAAAAATCCTACTTTGTTTTAGGTTGAAAAAAGTTCATTCCTAAATACAACAGAAATGAAAAAGTACAAATCCAAAGTCCGCAGGCTTCTCTGGCTAATTCTTGATTAATCGTTTTCATGGATAAGCCTCCGCCTTCAGAGAAAAACCCTTCCCAAGAGGTCATTTGTAACCACGTATTTAATCCTGCTACAAAAGACATAATGGTTACGACTACCAGCAATTCAGGATTGCTTTTGCCTTGATATGCTTTTAATGAACAATAGGCAGCCACTAAGTAAATCGGAATCCAAAGTACAGGGTCAGGGTCATTATATTGCCAGCCTGCAAACAATATGAAAATCATGGTAAAGACTATGCCGAGGTATTTCATTTTTTTGAGTGATTAGTTAAGAGTTGTGAGTGACGCGTTTTTTGAGTCTTGAGTCCTGAGTGATTAGTTGTGCTTTGTCCTTTGTCCTTGCCTAAAATAGGTTACCCTACAAGTACTTAAAGCTCAATGCTCAATGCTGACAGCTAAAAATTATTTACAAAACGTCTCTATCGCCTGTTTAGCATCAGTATAACCTAAACGGCTTGCCATTTTAAAACTCAAACAACTGTCATCTGAGTTCCCTCGTTTTTGTTGAACTACGCCCAAACCATAATATGCTTTGGCGAATTTATTGTCGGCTTTTACCGCATTCGTAAAATCTTCTAAAGATTTATCTAATTCACCCAATTGGAAGTAGATATTCCCACGATTATACAATGCATTGGTTTCCTTAGGGTCTAGCTGAATAGCTTTATCGAAATCTACAATGGCTTCTTCTGTTTTATGTAAAGCTGCTAAAATAATACCTCTTTTTACATACAATTCGGCAGTATCTGGCTGTATGAAAATGGCTTTGCTACAGTCTTCAAAAGCTCCATCCCAATCCGACTTTTCCATCTTTACTGAAGCCCTATTAAAGTATGGTTGGTAATTATTGGGGTCTAGTTTAATGGCTTGTTCGTAATCTAGCAAGGCTGTAGTAAAATCTTTCAATTCAAAATTGGCAGCACCACGCATGTTAAAAGCTTTGGCATTGGCAGGGTCTTTATCGATAGCCTGATTTAGGTATTCTATGGCTTCTCTAGGCTTACCTTGTTTCAATTGTTCCTTCGCTTTTTCTAAAAAAGCATCTGCCGACCCTGTACAATTCAATAAAAAAAAGCAAAAAGAAGGTAAAAAGAGAGAAAATGTAAATTTTTTTAAAATATTTTTTAGTGTCATAATGTTAAGTTAATTAACTGTAAATCAAAAGGTCATCCTATTAATCAGTCAAAGTTGACTAGATTTTATCAGAAAACTTTCCTCAAAGTTGCGGTGAAGGTTTTGAAAAAACAACAAAACCTGCCATCTTTGTGACGGCAAATTACCAGCTCCCTCCGAATCCCCCAGGTCTTGACCGAAGCAAGGGTAGGCAGGTTGTAGCGGTGAATTTGCCTTTTTTTGTTTTATGTCCATCCAATTCTCTTCAACAATCTTCATATTAAATATCTTTTAAAATAGTAAAGTAAAAGCAACTGTTCTATACTGTTATAATTTTTATTAAATAATTCTCTGCATTCTCAAATGCTTTTCCTAATTTTGTAAAAAAATAATAGATAGGAGAAAAAGCAATTCCATTTAAAATTTCCTTTCGATTTTCATATAGCGTTAATTAACATAATTCTCAAAAAACATATCAACATGAAATTTTTTATTGACACAGCCAATCTCAAAGAAATCCAAGATGCTCAGGATTTAGGTGTATTAGACGGAGTAACTACCAATCCATCTTTAATGGCAAAAGAAGGAATCAGTGGTAAAAACAACGTTCTTAAGCACTATAAAGCAATTTGTGATATTGTTGAAGGTGATGTTTCTGCGGAAGTAATTGCAACTGATTTTGAAGGAATGGTTCGTGAGGGAGAAGAATTAGCAGAATTAGACGAGAAAATAGTAGTGAAAATTCCGATGATTAAAGACGGTGTAAAAGCACTTAAATATTTCTCAGAAAAAGGAATTAAAACAAACTGTACATTGATTTTCTCTGCTGGTCAAGCTTTATTGGCAGCCAAAGCAGGAGCTTCTTATGTTTCTCCATTTATTGGTCGTTTAGATGATATTTCATTTGATGGTATCCAATTAATTGAGCAAATCCGTACAATTTATGATAACTATGGTTTTGATACTGAAATCTTAGCAGCATCTGTACGTAACCCAATTCATATTATCAGATGTGCTGAAATCGGTGCTGATGTAATGACTGGACCGCTTTCTGCGATGTTAGCATTATTAAACCACCCATTAACTGATAGTGGTTTAGCAAAATTCTTAGCTGACCATGCTAAGACTAATGCTTAGTAGCTGTAGGTTATAAGCTTTGAGCCTTGAGCAATGAGTTTTTTAGCTTTCGGATGTCAGCCTTCGGCTATCGGTATTATAAATAACAATAAAAAAGCTCTTCAAACACTAAAGTTTGAAGAGCTTTTTTATTTGGACTTTCGAACATTGGCTTTCGGTCTTCAGCCTTCGGATATCAGCAATCAGCTTTTAAAAATGAAAATCACAAAGGCTGACAGCTGAAATCCGAAAGCTCATTGCTCAAAGCTTACATCTCAAAGCAAAAAAAGATATCCGAAAGCTGATGACCGAAATCTGAAAGCAAAAAAAGCTCACATCTCAAAGCTGAAAAAACCTAATTTATTGGAACAAGTACTTTTATACTCATATTTCTGCCCATATTATAAACCCCACGATTACCTGTAGTCTGATTAACGTCTAAATATTTCAATCTACTTTGATGACTTTGATAAGCATTATTTAGTAGGTTATTAATATTTAGATAAATAGCAAACAAGGCTTTCTTTTTTTGATTGGTAACGGTAGCGCCCGTGCCAATATTAATAAGAGAATAAGCAGGTGTTTTTGTTTCTGTATTATAAGCCAACAGTGCATTATTTTGCTGTTGATTATGTTCCAATTCTACAGAGAAGTAAGCACCTCTTAAATGTTTTCCCCAATTGTTCTTTGTTAGTTTAATGTTACTCAACCATCTTGGCGGAGGCATAAAAGGGAGGTATTTAGCAGAATCAGTTTTAGCTGAAAGGTTTACTCCATTCACAGAAGAGTAGCTTTGTGTAATGCTAAACCATCGTGCAGAGGCAGGGTTATAAGTAACCACAGCCTCCATGCCTAACAGGCGAGCGTTGCCTTGTTGATAACGGAACACAGGCACGCCATTGATAATTGAATCTTTTCCTATGATATTCTGAACACGCTCTGAAAAGGTATAATGATTGATGCGATTACTGAATAGATTGACATCAATGTATAACGAACTATTTTCAAAAGTAAGTCCTAAATCATTTTGTAAGGATACTTCAGACTGTTGATTGATATTACCGATTTCATAGCGAAAAGTACCTGCATGTTCGCCATTTGAGGATATTTCGGGTACAGAGGGTGCTCTGAAACCACGAGCAATATTTGTTTTTACCGATAGCAAACTATTGATTTTGTACACCGCTCCAAAGCTTCCTGTGGCGTTTTGAAATGTTTTGGTAAACCCTGCAAAACGTTCAGTAGTGTTAGCAGAAGGTTTGGTTTGAAATTTTCCTTCTGCATCAATATACAGTTTATGAATATCCAACTGTCTCAGGTCGAATCTGAGACCTCCACTGATGAATAATCTATTGATTTTCTTTTTTGCAAAAGCAAATACACCATTATCTAACAAATTAAAATCAGGATACAATGTTTCATTTCCACGATTGTTCATCGTTTGAGCCATTCCATTGGTACCAATCGTGATTTCAAGATTGTTTTTCTCTGCCAGATTAAACCTAGCATCATAATAAAGTGTCTGTAAGAAAAAATATAAATCAGCCTCAAAAGGTTTCAGTACATTACCATATTCTTGTCGGTGATTCTGAGAATAAGCCAAGTTTAAGCTGAAAGTATTTCGACCCAGCATTAAATAATTATTCCAAGATACTTTGTAGTTAGTTAATGACTGCGAATTGGAGGGATTGATAGCAGGATTTTTTAATTCTTCTTCCGATACTCTTTCGGTTGTTGCTTTTCCGTTGATTAATACCTGCTTAGTAAAGTATCCTTGGGCATCTCTCATCCCATCAATGATATTAATGTCTTGCCCAAACTTTGAAAAATAGATTCTCGAAAAGCCCCATTTCTTATTCAATCCTATCATACCAGAATAATCAAGCTCTCTGAATTTAGAACCATATACCAATCCATCATAAGGATTCTGATAATTCCCTGCATTTTTATTGCTCAATCGTCCCGTCCAGACCAAACCATTTTTATTTCCACCCAGATTAACAGAAAATCCGTGCAAGCCGTTATTTGTTTGATAGTTGTACAAAACACTTCCATTGATTTTTTCTGATTCAGTTGGAGTAGGTGAAATCACAGAAATAACCCCTCCTAAGCCATCAGAACCATACATTAATGACCCTGCTCCACGGATGATTTCGTATCGTTCTATTGAAAACTCATCAATATGTAAGCTGTGTTCTTCGCCCCACTGGTTGTCTTCTTGACGAACGCCATCATGTACTGTGATTACTCTATTGAAACCCAATCCACGAATAATGGGCTTTGATAGGGTAGGCCCTGTCATAATTTGTGATACTCCAGGCAATTTTACAATGGCATCTACCAAGTTCGTTGAAGTACTTTGTAGCCATTGTGCTCTTGAAAGTGCAGCAATGGGTACTGGACTTTCTTTGACCAATGTTTTTATGCCTGCTCCTGTCACTACTACTTCCTCTAATGAGGTAGCGGCACTTTCCATGACAAAATTTTGATGAATGGTATCTTGGATTTTTATTTTTTGCGTAATGGTCTTCAATGAAATATAGCTTACCTGAATCGTAAAATCACCCTTTGGTAGGTTTTTGATATGGTAAAAGCCGTTTACATCAGAACTTGTGCCTGTTCTTAATTCTGGAATATAAATGTTAGCACCAATGACGGCTTCATTGCTTTCGCTAATAGTTACTTTCCCAGAAATGGCGTGTTGACTATATGCTTTGGTGAAAGCAAAACTAGCTATGATTAAATAAAATATCGGTTTGGAGAAGTTTTTCATTTTGTATTTCTAATTAATAATTTAGATTAGTCTAAAAATTATTCAAATATAAAGCATAAAAATTAATTAGCTAATATAAAATAATAAAAATGTTACTAATTTTAAAAAAATAGCAAAGTAATTGCCTTGTAAATCAGGTGATTAATGTTTAGCAAAATTTATGATTGATAAATAAGATACAGGTAGTAGTATTTGAAAACGGTATACACCAAGCCCTGAAATAGCTAAGGGATGTGGATTATACGATGTCAGGAGATGTTTGCGATTAGAAGATTATCGTAAATAAGGAGACTAACACACAAAAAAATAGTTAAGTGTTATTATTTTGTCAGTATATTTGAAAAAATAACATAGCAAGCAAAAAATGTTTACATCAGAACCCGTAGTTGTCATTGAGAGTGCATTTGTATATCAAAACGAACGCGTAGTTTTAAGCGACGTTAACTTTAGTATCAACAAAGGAGAGTTTGTTTTTTTGATAGGAAGAACAGGAAGTGGAAAAAGTTCTTTACTAAAAACATTATACGCTGATCTTTGGCTACAACAAGGTAAAGCCAAAGTGGCAGGGTTTATTATTGAAAAATTAAAGTTAGCCGAGCGTCCTTTTCTTAGACGAAAAATTGGGGTTGTATTTCAGGATTTCCAATTGTTTATGGATAGAAATGTTCAGGAAAACTTAATGTGGGTTTTGGAAGCAACTGGGTGGAGTGATAGTGCAAAAATGAAAGCAAGAGTTGCTGAAGTATTAATGCAAGTAGGTATGTCAACGTCTCGTGATAAAATGCCACACCAACTTTCGGGAGGTGAACAACAACGAGTAGTAATAGCAAGAGCTTTATTGAACGAACCGCAAATACTGTTTGCAGATGAGCCAACTGGAAACCTAGACCCAGAAGTTTCGGGACAAATTTTAGAGCTTTTCCATGAAATTAACAAAGCCGGTACAGCCATTTTAATGGCAACACACGATTTTGATATGATACGCAAATTCCCTGCTAGAATCTTGAAATGTGAGAACGGACAAGTAAAAGAGCAATAGTTAGGAATGACTGAGAGAGAATAATAAAGTTTTACCTTGAATATCAATTTTAGACACACTTAATAATATCTCAACCTATGAAAAAATTATTTTTATGTATCACATTTCTGTATTTCTCCTGTAATATTTATGCCCAATTTACTAAAAAACATGAGCCTTTCGCTCATACCTTTTCTATTGTAGCCCGTGACAGTAAAACGGGGGAGATGGCCGTTGGTGTACAAAGCCACTGGTTTAGCGTTGGTACGGCTGTTTCATGGGGACAAGCTGGCGTTGGAGTGATTGCTACACAGAGTTTTATCAATAAATCATTTGGAATAAGAGGTTTAGCATTGTTGAAAAGTGGTAAAACTGCACAAGAGGCGCTTGATATTCTTTTGTCAAACGATGGAGGGAAAGAGGTTCGTCAGGTAGGAATCGTTGATGCTAAAGGTAATGTAGCCGTACATACTGGTAAAAGTTGTGTAGATTTTGCGGGGCATATTAAAGGGACTAATTACTCTGTTCAGAGTAATATGATGCTTAATAATAAAGTACCTTCGGCTATGTCGAAAGCTTTTCAAGATAATTGGAGGTTACCTTTGGCTGAAAGAGTATTGAAGGCATTGGAAGCTGGACAAGCAGTAGGAGGGGACATCAGAGGAAAACAATCGGCGGCTTTATTAGTTGTAAAGGGTAATTCTACTAACAAACCGTGGGATGAAGACCATCTGGTAGATTTAAGAGTAGACGACCACCAGTCTCCCTTAATAGAACTTGCCAGACTTTTGAAAGTTCGCAGAGCATACGACCACATGGATGCGGGCGATTTGGCAACAGAAACTAGCAATATGAAAAAAGCCATGGATGAATATAGCGCTGCCATGAAGCTTTTGCCCAATAATATCGAAATGCAATATTGGACAGCCATTACAATGGCCAACAATAAGAGCATCATAAAGGCATCTGAAATGCTCCAGAAAATATATGCTAAAGAGCCTAATTGGAGAGAAATGACAAAGCGATTACCCAAAGTAGGTTTGTTAAAGGTGTCAGACTTGGATTTGAAAGAATTAACTAAATAAGTTTATTTAACTAAAATTAACACAAAATACAGCAATAAAAAGGCTGTATTTTACATTTTAAAAAAGTACAGTACGGATTGTAGTACTTGAAAACAATCAATTTTATTATGCAATATTCAATTCTGTGGGCAGACGACGAAATCGATTTGCTTAAACCATATATTATGTTTTTGACCCAAAAAGGGTATGATGTTACACCTGTAAATTCTGGTGCGGATGCTTTAGAGGAGGTTGAAAAAAAGAAATTTGATGTAGTATTTCTCGACGAAAATATGCCCGGTATGACTGGCCTAGAGGTACTTCCAAAAATAAAGCAATTGAAGCCTAATTTGCCAGTTGTGATGATTACGAAGTCTGAAGAGGAGGATATTATGGAAGAGGCAATTGGTTCCAAAATTGCTGATTATTTGATTAAGCCATTGAATCCTAATCAGATACTACTTTCGGTAAAGAAAATTTTAGATAAAAAACGCCTTGAAGAAGAGAAAACCAATTTGTCTTATCAGCAAGAGTTCCGTCAGTTAGCGATGCGCTATCAAGACAAAATGGACTATGCTGAATGGGCAGATGTTTATAAGAAGTTGCTTTTCTGGGAATTGGAAATTGACAGAACCGAAAACAAGTCGATGGCAGAGGTAATGAACATGCAGAAGTCGGAAGCCAATGCTAATTTTTCAAGATTTATTACCGATAACTATGAGCATTGGTTGAATGAACCCAAGGGAAATAATCCTATTCTTTCGCATCAATTGATGAGGAAAAAGGTTTTCCCATTGCTACGAGAAGACTCTCCTCTTTTCTTTGTGCTAATAGATAACTTGCGTTTTGATCAATGGAAGGTATTGGAAGGATTAATTCAAGATTATTTTTCGGTAGAGGAAGAATCAACTTATTACTCTATTTTACCTACTACTACAGCTTATGCTAGAAACGCTATTTTCTCGGGTTTGATGCCATCTGAAATAGAAAAACAATATCCTAAACATTGGGTACAAGATATTGGGGATAATGAAGATGAAGAAGGATTTAATCAACACGAAGAATTTTTCTTCCAAGAACAAATTCGTAAGAGTAGAATGCCTTTTGCAGTAAAGTCATCTTATCACAAAATCATTCATAACAATCAAGGAAAAAGTTTGGTTGAAAACTTCTCAAAGCTACTTCAAAATCATTTGAATGTAGTAGTTTACAACTTTGTGGATATGTTGTCGCATGCGAGAACAGACATGGCCATGATTAAAGAACTGGCACCAGATGAGTCAGGATATAGAAGTTTGACGGCAAGTTGGTTTACCCATTCGCCTTTGTTTGATTTATTAAAGAAAATATCTGATAAAAAAGGAAGATTAATCATCACAACTGACCACGGGATGATTAGAGTACAAAATCCAGTGAAGATTGTTGGCGACCGTTCTGTTAATACAAACTTACGTTATAAACAAGGTAGAAACTTAAACTGGGACGATGAAAACCATCTGTTAGTTTGTAGAAAACCAGAGCGTTTTTTCTTGCCAAAAGTAAATGTATCTACCACGTATGTGTTTACTAAAGAAGATTATTTCTTCGCCTACCCGAACAATTACAATCATTACGTAAGTCATTATAGGAATACGTTTCAACACGGAGGAATATCGTTAGAAGAATGTATTATTCCATTTGTGTATCTGACGGCAAAGTAGGTTATTAACTAAAAAGAGCTGTGGAATAATTATCCACAGCTCTTTTTTAGTTACGAAAATATTTTTCTTTGTGCTTCTTCCAAATCTTCAGGAATATCTATTCCAAAACTATCATAAGGCGTTATCGCAATAGTAATTCTAAAGCCGTTAGCAAGCCATCTTAGTTGTTCTAATGACTCCACTTTCTCCAACAGAGCAACAGGTAATTTCGTGATTTTCTTTAATACATCTACTCTGTAAGCATAAATACCGATATGCTTAAAATAATCGTGGGCATTGAGCCATTTATCTTTTTCGATGCCCCTTAAATAAGGAATAGTTTGTCGGGTAAAGTAAATTGCTTCGTTGAAATTATTGAAAATAACTTTAGGAGTATTAGGGTTAAATAAAGTAGCCTCGTCTTCAATACGCTTTACCAGTGTTGCCAACTCGGTTTTACTGGTCAGGCATTTAACTAAAATGTCAATCTGCTTGGGCTGGATAAAAGGCTCGTCGCCTTGAATATTGATTACATAATTATATCTTTGGAATTCTTTGCCCTCTTTTCTTCGGTCGGTTTTAGAAACGATTTGTAATGCTTCGAAACAACGATCAGTGCCGCTTGGATGTTTAGAGGAAGTCATCACTACTTCGCCCCCAAAACTTTTTACGTGTTCTACAATTCTTTGATCGTCTGTAGCAACTACTACTTTTGAGAGCAGATTAGATTTTGAGGCTTGTTCATAAACACGTTGAATCATGGATTTTCCGTTAATATCCACCAAGGGCTTTCCCGGGAAACGTGTGGAAGCATAGCGAGCAGGAATAATACCTAATATTTTTAACACTGATAAATTGGATTAGAATGAAATTGCAAAAATATATGTTTAAACTTGTAATCGAAGATTCAAATTAAAACGTAAAATAACAATAAAATTTATGCTAAAAAAAATAGAGGAGGCTTTCGGTGGGAAAATTTGGAATACAGCCTTTTTTAATAATAAAATGGTGTTGGAAATAAGGGATGAAGCTAGCCGACAAGTAAGCTTTTCTGGATTAGATTTGAAAACGGGCAAAATTTTATGGAAAGACTTTTCTCCTGAAAAATCGTGGTGGTTGGGTTTAGTAGGCATTTTTGGAAATCATTTAATCTTACACAAATATTCAGACCAACAAAAGCCTGAACCTCTGGGTGTAATCGTTATCAATATTGATACTTGTGCAATTAAAGAAAAAATTGAGGATTGGATTTTCTTTAGTTGTGATGGCAATATTTTAGTGCTTTATCAGTTAGATGAAAGTAATATGCCTGTTTATCATAAAATTGCGATTGAAACGGAGCCATTTTATGATTTTGTTCCAGACCAAAATGAGCATTTAGTGAGGCATTATCCAGATTCAAGTCCGTATTTTCCAACGATTTTTAGATTCCTCTACCAATTAATAAATATTGAAGCCCAAAATGGGGTAGATTATCTTGAAGTCAATGACAAAATTATAATTTCTTACTATATTTACAGAGGAAACCAATTCCAAAACTATTTATTAGTAACCAATAAAGAGAAACAAATTCTACTGCATGATTTTATTGCTGAAAGTGAGGGAATAGGAATAGATACCTTTTCCATAAAATCTAGCATTTTATTATATATTAAAAATCAAAATCAACTCATCGGATATGAAATATAACACTAAGTCCGTTGCTAAGATTGTCTCTATCTTTCTTTTGTCAGCAACATATACATCTGCTTTGGCAAAAGAAATTAGCCTAGATTCAGTTACAGTACGTAAAGAAGATGGAAAAACTTATGTAATTCATAAAGTAGAACCCAGACAAACGCTGTATTCTATTTTGAGGAAATACGGAAGTTCAATGTCTGAATTCAAAGCGGCAAACCCTGGAATATCAGAGAATATGAATATTGGGCAACAGATAAAAGTACCTTATAACAAAGCTACTACGTATACTGTTCCTGCAAGGACATCCGCTAATCATAATACTGCAATATTGACGCCAGATCCACCAAAATCTGCCACACATACTGTAGAATATGGACAAGGGTTATATGGTATTGCGAACAAATACAAAATTTCGATTGCAGACATCAGAAGATGGAATAACTTAGCGAGCGACCAATTAACGGCTGGACAAGTCCTGATTGTAGATGCAAAAGAATATGAACGAAGTAAAAGGAACCCTGATAATCAAGTGAGAAGTGAGGTGCCTAAAACAGAAATTTATAAGTCAGTTGAAGCGCCAGAACATGCTAAAGTAACAGCAAAGGTAGAAGAGCCTTTGCCTAATGATATAAAAACATCATCAGAAGTAGTAAGAACAGCATCAGGATATAGAAGAACTATCGAGACGGGATTGGCAGAATTAATTGATGTAGAAGATAACTCAGGTAAATATTTAGCATTGCATCGTTCGGCGGGAGTTGGAACTTTAATTAATGTAAAAAATGTTGCTAATGGGCAAAGTATCTGGGTAAAAGTAGTAGGAAAATTGCCAGATTTAGGAAGCGATAAAGTAATTATCAAACTTTCGCCAAGAGCTTTTGAAAAATTGAATCCTACTGAAAAAAGAATCAGAGCAGAGCTTAATTATATGACCCCATAAAAAATGCGCCGCAATAAAAGACAAATTACTTTTGGGCATATCGTGTTTAATGTTCTTTATGCATTAGCATTCCCTGCCATTTCAACTTTTGCTTTTTTATATACTGTTTTAGTATGGATTTTTTCTATCCCTTCTAAAATTATCGCATTTGTTGCTTCAAGAATTAAAT
>NZ_JBWKYN010000133.1:0-16422 GCF_059423785.1 Arcicella sp. GW458-12-2-14-TSB2
TTTGGGTACTTTATGGCATTTCTGATTTTGCCTTTTTTTTACTTTTTCACGTATTGAAATATCGCAAAAAGGTAGTTTTAGAAAACCTTAGAAATTCTTTTCCTGATAAAAATGAAAAGGAAATCCATGAAATTGCTAAGGGGTTTTATCATCACCTTGCAGATGTTTTTATCGAATTTTTTAAAGGCATAAGCATTTCATCAGAAGAAGTTAAAGAGCGGGTACAAATAAACAATTTAGAGGTTGTTCAAAAATATTTAGATAAAGGCATACCTGTTATTTTTGTAGGAGGGCATCAAGGCAATTGGGAATGGGCCATTCATTCTGTTAGTTTGCACGGTGTTAATTTAGATGTTGTGTATCAAAAACTGAGCAGTCCATTCTTCGATAAGCTTACTTACGAAATCAGAAGTCGCTTTGGAGCTTTTTTAATCGAAAGAAAGGATACCATTAAAGTTACCATTGAAAGGAAAGATAAACCAAGAGCTATTTGTTTGGCTGCTGACCAAATTCCTAGTCATTTAAAATCAGCCTACTGGACCAACTTCTTGAATCAGGATTCTGCTTTTTTTACGGGGCCTGAACGAATAGCCCGTAAATTTGATTATCCAGTAATTTTTATGGAATTTGTCAGGAAAGCAAGAGGATTCTATGATATGAATCTTTCAGAGATTGTAAGTCCTCCTTATGAAAACCTTGCTCCTAATGAAATTCTTGACCGTTTTGTTCAAACATTAGATGCTTCCATAAAACAAAATCCGTCATCATACTTATGGTCGCACAGAAGATGGAAACATAAAAGAGAGCAACACGAGATAAAGCCTTAATTGTATTTTATCAAACAAAAAAGCTTGCTAATTAGGCAAGCTTTTTTGTTATAAATAGGAAGATAAATCGCCCAAACCTTGTCTGATGATTTCAAAGTCATCCGAAGTAGCGTCTACTATTGTTGAAGGTATATTATTTCCATATCCACCATCAATGACAATATCGACCTGATTTTGGAATTTTTCAAAAATCAACTCAGGGTCAGTTGAATATTCTACAATGCTATCATCATCATAAATTGAGGTTGTGATGATGGGGTTGCCGAGTTCTTCTACTATCAACCTTGGAATTTCATTCGCTGGAATCCGAATACCAACAGTTTTTTTACTCTGCGATAATACTTTTGGTACTTTATTGTTTCCCTCTAACACAAAAGTAAAAGGGCCAGGCAACGCTTTTTTCATTAATTTAAAGCCTGCATTGGATACCTTGGCATAATCTGCAATGTGGCTTAAATCATTACAGATAAACGAGAAATTATTCTTTGTAGGCTTGATGCCCTTTATTTGACAAATTCTTTCTACTGCACGTGTATTATGAATATCACAGCCCATTCCATAAACTGTATCAGTTGGATAAATAATTACACCCCCATCTTTTAGGCAATCTACGATATGGTTTATCTTTTTCATATCGGTGCCTTTTTCGTATAATTTTATAAACTCCGCCATCGCTCTTATAGATTGTTTTTATGGTTAATGTAACGAAAAAACTATTCCATCATAAAATGGTGTAATGTTGAACTAAGGTTTTACTTCTTTGAAGAAAAGACAACTATTAACGCTGTTACCCTCTATTTAGTTATTGTTCGTTCTAACCTTAACATTTTTTATCAGTAATTAATTCCTGATGGGGCAAGTTACGGGAATTTCTCAATAGAAGATAGGCATCTCTAAACGTAACCTTTAAGAAATCTATACCTCTGAATCGATTAAAGTATCCGTTTCTTTTGAAGAATGTAAGGCCTCGGAAATACTTGCATTTATTTCAAATCCTAAAATAAGAATCATGGCTACTAAATACAGCCAAACCATTAAAGCAATGAAGGTACCGATAGCACCATAAAGTTTGTTATACGTAGCAAAGTTGGATAGATAATAAGAGAATAAGTTAGAAATCAATATCGTCAAAATAGAAGCGGTGATAGAACCAGCATTGATAAAATTCCATTTTTTATGAATAGCAGGAGCCCAATAATAAATGATGGAGATAGTTACGAAAAAAACCAGGAATATTACAAAATACGTAAGGAGTTGAAGTGCATAAAAGGTAAAATCTCGGTTCATGATGCCTTCATCAAAAAGGAAATCTACCATGACTCTTCCCACAATTAACACCACAATTGCTACGATTAATACAAAAGTCAGCAAAAAGTTCAACATAACCCCTATCAGCCGTGCCTTTATAAATCCACGTTTTTCAGATGTTTTATAGGTCATATTGAAAGCTCGCATCAAAGCCAGCATCCCGCTTGTAGAGGCATATAAAGCAAAGATAAAACCCAACGAAAGCACTCCTCCACGGGGTTTACTCACAATCTCAATGATAGTTTCTTGGGCTTCATGAAAAATTCCTTTAGGCAACACCTCTGAAAGCAATGCTATGATTTTTAAATCAAGATTATTAACAGGAATATAAGGAATCAATGAGAACAAGAAAATGATGGTCGGGAATATCGCTAAGGTAAAATTATAAGCAACTGCGGCTGCCCGAACATCAATATCAAACAGGGTAATTTTTTTAATTAAAACTTTATAGACTTGATAAACACTAGTAGCTACATTTTCTAAATGATAACGCTTCAAGAAAAGGCGAAATCGATTGTATGCTTGTGTATGTTGTATTTTTTTTAGCATTATGCGATTTTTAATTAACGATTAAGCAAAGAAAGCACTCAATCGTTCCAACAACTCTTTAGGTGCCGTTGTAAGCCTATTATTTTCCATTTTCACGAAAACTAAAGTAGTTTCGCCTTTATGTACCAACACGCCCTTACTGTTTATAATTTCATAATGAAAAACTACTCTCGCTGCGGGAATAGTTTTGATAGTCGTACGAATTGTCAGTAAATCATCATACAGTGCAGGAGCAATATATTTTGAAGTATTCTCATAAACAGGCATCATCACACCAGACTCTTCCATTGCTTTATAGCTAAAGCCAAGGCTCCTGAGCGCCTCTACCCTACCAATTTCGTAAAGCCTTGCATAGTTTCCATAGTAAACATAGCCCATTTGGTCAGTATCTGCATATCTAACTCTGTACTGATATTCGTGTTGATACATTGTTGATGAAATAATTAATTACAAACGATTATTTTCTAATGTTCAGTTTGTTCAGTGCTTCTTGATAAATACGCGCATTATTAAGGTGGTCGGCAAAGGTTTCAGCAAAGTTGTGATAGCCTGAGAAATCTTCTTTTGCACAGAAGTACATATAGTTATGATGTTCATAATTCAATACTGCATCAATTGATGCTAAATCTGGTAAATTAATAGGCCCTGGAGGTAATCCAACTACACGATAAGTATTATAAGGCGAATTAATTTGCAAAAGTGCTTTGGTTACTCTTTTAATGCTAAAATCTTGGTGTGCAAAAACAACCGTTGGATCTGCTCCTAAAGGCATATTGGCCTTTAAACGATTCATATATACCCCTGCTACTCTTGGTTTTTCGTCAGCTTTCTTAGTCTCAGCCTCCACGATTGAAGCCATTATTTGTGCTCTGATGGGGTCTAGACCAATTTCTGTTGCTTTTCTTTTACGCTCTTCCGTCCAGAATTTATCGTACCACGTTTTCATGGTATTCATCAATTCCTCAGGAGTAGTAGTCCAATATACTTCATAGGTATTTGGCAAAAACATACACATGATAGTCTCTTTCGTAAAACCATATTTCTGTGCCACTGCTGAATCATCTAGCATACTAGCCAGCGCGGTAGAATCAAATTCGAATCGATTGCCAATTTTATGAATTAAATCCTTTTTTAAGCGAATATTATTAAAAGTAAGTTTGATAGCATCTTGATTACCAGAACGAAGTTTTTTGATTACTTCATAATTACCCATATCAGCCTTGATGACGTATCGTCCTTCACGCACATTTTCTTTATATTCCAACAATTTGGCTAAGAACTTAAATGAAAGTTCGTCTTTAACAATTTTATGTTTACTCAACGAGTCCCAAACAGTTTCAAAAGTTGCGCCTTTAGGAATCAAAAGGGCAAAACCTTTTTTCTGATCTACTTCATAATTAGGTGTTTTAGTGATTTGCCAGACATAATAAGAAAACATTGTCGCAAACAAAGCGAAAGCGATAAAGAAGTAGCGTAATAATTTATGGTTTTGTTGCATTGTAATGATAATGAAATAACGCTCAAGCGTTTTTAAATGATTGTTTTTATTTATTTAATCAATCCAATTTTCAAAAGTTAGTCCTTCAATTCGTTGCATTTCTTTTAGGTTTCGACTGACTAGAATACAATCCTCTGTAATTGCAGTACTACCAATCAATAAATCAAAGTCACTTATAGGCGTACCCATCTTTTTCAAACGAGATTTTTGATCTGCAAAAACTTCGAAAACAGGTCGAATAGGTAAAACTCTATCCTGAAAACCTTCAATAAACTGTTTTAATTTAGCTTTATTTTCATCTTTTCTAGTTGAAGAACTATTGGCTATTCCATACATAAGTTCAAGAATTGTTAATTCTGAAATAAAGCAGTTTTTCAAGCCCACTGATGAGATTTTAGCTGGAATATTAAAATCATTCTTTATGAAATGAATACAAATATTTGAATCCAATAAATATTTTATTCTACCCATGAAGTATCTATTTCTTTGGTTGTTCTTGAATCTTCTATTATCTTGATTAATTCTTCACTTGATTCGGGTAAGTCTAAGCTACCTGCCAATGCAAAGAATACTGATTCGCCTATTGTTTCGTTCTTTGTTTCAATTACGTTTGTACTAATACTAAATTTAGCTTTTAATCGCTTAGCCAAATCTATAAAAAGCTGATAGTCTGCTTGCGAGTTTGGTTCAATGATGATTGTATTCATTTCTATTTTTGTTTTAGCAATTTTGTTAAAAATAAAGTAATCACATGTACTCCCAACATTATCTAAATCTTAAAATCAATTCCAAATCTATCAGCCAATGCTTGCAGGTCTTTTACTACAGGTTCTAATAGATTAATGCCATTTGCTTTACGTTCTGCTTCAATTTCTCTTTCAGGGTCACCTGGCACTAATACTTTCTTGCCTTCTACTGCTTCGGCGGCATGAAAACGGTCAATCCATTTATCCATATCTGCTTTAAATTCATTAGCTGGGCGGAAAGCATCAATGCGCATCGCTCCTAAAAAGTGTCCAGTTCCTTTACCTACTTGCTCGCCAGCAGTCATAAATCCTGCCGTTGCAAATGGCGGAACCCAAGGGCCAAAATTAGCGCCTGATAATACACCAGAAAAAATATCCACGATAGCACCTAAACCATACCCTTTGTGCGAACCATGTTCACGGTCACCACCGAGTGGCAACAATGCTCCCCCATTTTTCACAGCATTTGAATCATCAGTAGGATTCCCTTCTTTATCCTGTACCCAGCCAATCGGTGCTGCTGCGCCTTTTCTTTGTAAAATTTCCATTTTACCATAAGCCACTGCTGTACTAGCAAAATCGGCTACGAAGGCAGGATTTCTCTCTGCTGGAACAGCCACAGCAATAGGGTTGGTTCCTAACAATTTCTCTTTTGAAAAAGTTGGTGTTACCAATGGTGCAGCATTGGTCATGGCCCAACCTATCATATCGTTGTCAGAAGCCAACATGGCATGATATCCCGCAATGCCAAAATGGTTTGAATTCTGTACAGAAATCCATCCAGAACCCACATTCTTCGCTTTTTCCATCGCAATTTGCATAGCTTTAGGTGCTACTACTAAGCCTAAACCTTTATCCCCATCAATCACAGCCGTAGAAGGCGTTTCATGGATAATTTTAATGTCTGGCTTGGGGTTCAATCTTCCATTATCATACAAACGAACATAGCCACTTAATCTTGCAGTTCCGTGTGAATCTACACCGCGGAGGTCGGCAGAAATCAATACTTTTGATGCCAAATCTGCATCGTCTTCCGAACATCCTATTGAAAGAAAGACATTTTTAATAAAGTTTTGTAGGGAGCTATATTCGTAAATCATGAATGAAATTGAGATTATTTTCTAATAATTTTACCTATTTGTCGATATCCGAGGAGCACAAAATTACAAATAATTGTTCGATGAAAGTCTTTTTTCAAGTAAAAAGCAGAAATATCGGGTAGGAATATCAAATATCTGCCTTAGCACTCATGATTAATCTCTATCATATTTATTCAAAATTTCATATATTGTTGATGAAATAACCTACTTTAAATCGGTAGAATATCATTCAATACTTACTTTTGTAGTAAATTGAAGTGATTGAGATATTTTTTAATTCAATCACCCAATTATAAGAACCTAGCTTCTTAAGAATGCGTTAACCAATCAATATTGAGCATATAAATAAGTAAAAAAATGTCGTTCAGAATAAAACGTATCACAGCCAAACTGTTTAGCTATTTCGTAAAGGGATTATTTTTATTAGCCCCTGTTTATATAACTGGTTACATTATTTTCAACCTTCTGAACTCATTAGACCAAGAGTTTTATTTTTATTTTCGAGGAACGGGGCTAGTCATCATGGTAGCCATCATCATGATTGTTGGTTTTTTGGGCTCTACTTTTATTTCTTTGCCCCTTATCCAAATATTAGAAGAAGGTGTTTCCAAACTGCCATTGGTAGGTTTGATTTATTTTTCATTAAAAGACCTTATTGGGGCTTTTGTGGGTGATAAAAAGAAATTCAATCAGCCTGTCAAGATTATATTCAACAAAGAAAATGGCATTCAAAAACTGGGGTTCATTACTCAAACTGATTTGTCTTTTTTAGATATTCAAGACTCTGTCATTGTTTACTGTCCGCATTCTTATGCTTTTTCGGGCGAGGTATTCATTGTTCCAAGCGCAAATATTACATTGCTGAATCTTCCAGCATCTGATGTCATGAAAATGATTGTATCAGGTGGGGTATCCCTGGCAAGTAATCCGTAAAAATCAACATTTAACACACAACATAAAGCTGCTAATTTAAGTTATTGATTGTAAAAACATTTATTGTTTTGCTATCATTCATAATGTGTATCCATCCATCTCAATAATTTTTAATTCAATCTCATCATCTATGTTTTTGGCAAATATTTTTTCAAGTTTTTCTTGGTGGCTTATTCTTCCTCTTGCAATACTAATGCTAGCTATTCGTGATTTGTTGCAGAACCGCCATACTATTCAGCATAATTTCCCAGTGGTTGGTCATATACGTTATATGCTCGAAAAAATTGGTCCAGAATTAAGGCAATATATTGTAGCAAATAACCGTGAGGAATTGCCTTTTAACAGAGGTGAAAGAGCATGGGTATATGCTTCGTCTAAAAAAGAAAATAACTTACAGGGCTTTGGTTCAGACCAAGACTTCAACGCTGCAGGGTATATTTTTATCAAACATGCCATGTTAGGACATAAGTTAGCGGATAACCACCCTAATCAGAAAGACCCAAGTGCAGTACCTTGTTCTAAAACAATAGGCGAATATCATAAAAGAAAACGTCCTTATAAGCCCTATTCGGTCGTAAATATTTCTGGGATGAGCTATGGCTCATTGTCTGCTAAAGCTGTTGAATCCTTAAACAAGGGCGCCTTAAAATTTGGCTGTTATCATAACACGGGCGAAGGTTCTCTTTCTCCTTATCACAAGTATGGCTCAGATGTTATTGTCAATATCGGAACGGCTTATTTTGGAGTAAGGGATGATGATGGTAAATTTTCGATGGAAAAATTGATAAAAATGACTACCAATAATCCATTTGTAAAAGCATTAGAGTTGAAGCTTTCTCAAGGTGCTAAGCCAGGCAAAGGTGGCATGCTTCCTGCGGCCAAAATCACCAAAGAAATTGCGGAAATCAGACATATTCCTTTGGGAAAAGATGCAATTTCCCCAGCCTTTCACTCTGAGTTTTCTACCATTCCCGAAATGGTTAATTTTATAGAATCGATGGCTAACCAAACTGGTTTGCCCGTAGGAATAAAGTCGGCTGTGGGAAAATTGGAAATGTGGGAAGAATTGGCACAATACATGGTAAAAACAGGCAAAGGACCCGATTTTATCACCATTGATGGTGGCGAAGGTGGTACGGGAGCTGCACCACATGCCTTTGCAGACCATGTGTCGCTACCTTTCAACTATGGTTTCACCAAAGTATATAAGATTTTCCAGAAGTATGAATTGGCTGATAAAATAGTATTTATTGGTTCGGGGAAATTGGGCTTTCCTGAAAAAGCCATGATGGCGTTTGCGATGGGGTGCGATTTAATTAATGTAGCGCGCGAAGCCATGATGTCTATTGGTTGTATCCAAGCTCAGGTTTGTCATACTAATCGTTGTCCAGCGGGTGTTGCTACGTCAAGTCCTTGGCTTCAAGCGGGTATAGACCCAGCCCTTAAAAGCGAACGTTTTTATAATTATGTAAAAACGCTTAATAAAGAAATTCTTGAAATTACCCATGCTTGTGGTTATGAACACCCTTGTCAGATGACCATGCAAGACGTTGATATGGTAATGGGTGATAATAACAAAACGCAATCCTTGGCTACAACTTTTGGTTACAATAAAACAAAAGTTCCTTTTGAAGGAGTAGATAAGCTTTTAAAAAGCCCATATCTAGGAGGAGGTAAAGCACAGGTTAATTAATATATACAAAAAGGGATGGTCGAAAGCCATCCTTTTTTGTATCCTAATTTTCTGAAAATGAGCGTTTATGCTATCATTATGATTTATCATGCCTCAAGTTAATCCTAGCTAAAACGCTTATAATCAATTATTTTACAATAAAACCAATCACAAAAGTGTGTAAATTTACACCTTTCTGCTTTCGGTGGCTTCATTTAACTGCTCATTAGCTATTTTTCATTATCTTTGTAGTATGTTATCTATCAATAATCTTTCGTTTTATTTCGGTTCTCGCCCAATGTATGATGGGGCGAACTTACATATTAAGCCCAAAGACAAAATCGGTCTTATCGGGGCAAATGGTACTGGTAAATCTACTTTACTTCGTATAATAGATGGTGAATATTTACCAGATGGTGGTAGTATCTCTAAATCAGGCGACTGTACCATCGGTTTTTTAAATCAAGACTTACTTTCTTATCAAAGCGACGATTCTATCCTTTCGGTAGCAATGCAAGCTTTTGAACGTCAGAATTTTCTTCAAGCAGAAATCGATAAGGTTTTACATAAAATGGAAACTGATTTTGAAGACGATGACGTAAATAAATTGGCACGTTTTCAAGATGAATTTGATGCATTGGGTGGTTATACCATTCAATCAGAAGCGGAGGCTATCCTTGAAGGGTTAGGATTTAGTACTGAAGAGCTTTCTCAGCCCCTACAGAAATTTTCTGGAGGTTGGAGAATGCGTGTGATGCTAGCTAAATTGCTTTTACAAAGACCATCTTTATTAATGCTTGATGAACCTACCAACCACTTGGACTTGCCGTCTATTGAGTGGGTGGAGAATTACATCAATACTTATGAAGGTGCCATCATTGTGGTTTCTCACGATAGATTCTTCTTAGATAATACTGTTACTACAATTGTAGAAGTAGCAGGCTCAAAATTGATTCCTTATTCAGGTAATTATTCTTTCTATATGGAAGAAAAAGCCTTGAGAAACGAAGTACAAAAAGGAGCATACGAAAACCAGCAACAGGCTATCAAACAAACTGAAAAGTTTATTCAACGATTTAAAGCTAAAGCTACTAAGGCTCGTCAGGTACAATCAAGAGTAAAAGCATTAGAAAGACTGGATTTGATTGATGACGTTTTGGATGAAAATGCCAAAGTGAATTTCAAATTCAACTTTGGAACTCAGCCGGGTCGTTTTATCATGCACCTTGAAGACATCACCAAAGCTTATGGGCCTAAGAGAATCCTGACGCATACCAATGCTGTTATTGAAAGAGGTGATAAAATTGCCTTGATTGGTGCCAATGGTAAAGGTAAATCTACGGTTTTAAGGATTATTGATGGTTCAGAACAATTTGAAGGAGAACGCAAATTAGGGCATAATGTAATTGACTCATTCTATGCCCAACACCAATTGGAAAGCTTAGATGTAAATAATACATTGCTTGACGAATTGAAGATGACAGGTACGGGTAAACTTGAAACTGAATTAAGAAGTATCTTGGGCTGTTTCTTGTTTTCGGGTGATGATGCCTTCAAAAAAATTAAAGTACTTTCGGGAGGAGAAAAATCAAGGGTTGCCTTAGCAAAAGTATTGATTTCAGAAGCCAACTTCCTGTTGCTAGATGAGCCTACCAACCACTTAGACATGATGTCGGTGAACATTTTGATTCAGGCTTTACAGCAATACGAAGGTACGTATGTAGTGGTTTCTCACGATAGATTCTTTGTTTCGGAGATTGCTAATAAAATTTGGTATATCGAAGACGAAGAGATAAAAGTATATCCAGGGACTTATGATGAATATGAAACTTGGATGGAACAACGTCGTATGAATGGTGAATTTAGTAAAGAAACTTCTCCTAAAAAGGCCGTTGAAAAAGTAGTAGAGAAAAAACCTGTTGATGATTTCACGAAAAAAGAAGCACAGAAAAATCTAAAAAAACTGAATCAGAAATTAGCAGATACAGAGAGCTTGATTGAGAAATTAGAAGTAGAGAAAGTGGAAAAAGAAAAGACTTTGGCCGACCCTACTATCTATAATGATGCACAAGCATTGAAACGTGAAAACATTGCTTACCAAAAAATCCTGAATCAACTGGAAGAAGTAAATGATGCTTGGGAAGAAGTAATGTTGAAAATTGAAGAAGTAGAAAGCTTGGTTCAGTAAAATAATGATATTCCGTTCAACATAAAAACGCAGGTAAAATAGCTAAAATGCTTTTTCCTGCGTTTTTTGCTTTAGGTTATTGCAGAATATTTTAAGAGACTATCCGTTAGTTTTATTATTCACGAATAGCTAATATCAATTCGCTCATTCGCTCAATTACATACTCACTCTTCTATGAAAATTTTATCGATTATAAGCTTGCTATTGATTCCATTTGTCTTTTTTGCTCAGAAAAAGAAGAGCACTTATCAAGCAAAAAAGATTATTTATGATAATCATATTTATGAACCTTATATACGTACCGTACAATTATTTCCGTCTTTGAGCACGACTAAAACGCCACAAGAGACCCTTAATCCACCTGTCATCAATTTACAAGAGAATCAAATTTTAAAATTGGAATTCGACTGTTTAGCACCAGAGTTTCAAAATTTTAGGGTGAAAATATTTCATTGCAATGCAGATTGGACACCTTCGGTATTGAACGATATTGAGTACCTGACGGAATTCAACGATTTCCCGATTAATGATTATAGAAATTCTTTCGCCACCAAAATTCCTTATACACATTTTGCTGTGGAAATTCCTAAAACCAAATTAGCTGGAAATTATCTTGTGATGGTCTATAAGAATCGTAATGAAGATGATATCATGCTTACCCATCGTTTTATGGTTTTCCAAAACCGAATTGGTGTAGCTGGCAATGTAACATTTCCGAATAATGTTCAAAGAAGGCGTACACATCAACAAATTAACTTTAGTGTAAATTATAGTGGCTACGAAATCATTGACCCTAAACAAGACCTTAAAATTGTTATTCGACAGAACTTTAGAGATAACAAAACACTGACAAACCTTAAACCTTTTATGATTGACTCTTACAATCGTAAAATGGATTATCAGTTTTTTGAAGGCGAAAACCAATTAGAAGGCAGTAATGAATTTAGGATGTTTGATGGCAGAAGTACGCAACAAAAACTGGTAAATATTGCTAGGATTGTACAAGGTGAAAGAGAAAGTATCATAGAAATTCGTCCCGAAAAACCACAAAATGGCTTAGCGTATGTTGCCACAAATGATTTTGATGGAATGTATGTAATTGATAATTATGAAACCAATCGTGGCGATACGGAGTCAGATTATGTTCGGGTAAGTTTCCTGTTGAAAACTGATTCGTTAGCAAACAAAAAGGTATATATTAATGGTGCTTTCAACGATTGGCAATTAAATGAGGTAAACCAAATGCATTATGTTCCTGAAAGTCAAGCTTATGAGGCATTTATCCAGTTGAAACAAGGAATCTATAATTATCTGTATGTAACCAAAGATGAGCAAGGAAATGTAAGCGAATCAGAACTAGAAGGAACACACTCGCAAACGGAAAATATTTATGAAATTTTAATCTACCACCGCCCTATTGGTGCGCGTGCAGATGCTTTAGTAGGTTATGTACTTTTAAAAAATCAATAAGTTATCTTCGTTTAAAATTTATAATAATTACGTTTTCCTACTTGCTTATTATCTTGTTATAAAATTTATCTTCAAATGAAAAACTTACTTTGGGCTTTTGCATCATTGGTTATACTCCAAAGTTGTCAAAGCGGGGGTTACCCACAAAGCTCAGGCGGGGGTACTCAGTATCCTACAGAGCGTAATCAAACGCCATCGGGAAGAGGTTCCTACCCATCTACCTCCACAGGTAGAGCAGCGGATAAAAATGTGTCTATCGGCAATATTCGCATTACTGATAAATATACAATATTGTATGTAGCCTATAGAAATAACAATTCACCTCAATATGATAGGAACGGGAGATTAGTCAATGACGGACACGAAGACATCGCCTTTCAGTCTACTGCTCAATTAATTGCAGCCAATGGTGCAAGGTCATTTAAACTAATCAAAACCGAAGGCATTCCTCAGCTTGTGGCAGGGCAAGATGTAAAGGTTTACGGTAGAAAAACAGTACCTGGTGACCAAATAAATTTCGTCGTTTATTTTGAACGTTTGGACAAAGGCTTGGAAGACTTCGATTTGTTTGAATGTAACGATTATGATTACATTACTTGTTGGAATGTATATGGTTTACGAATTAGCAATCCAATAGACATTGTCACTCAGCCAACACAGCCAAAAGCTAATCCTGCTCCTCCTGTTTCTCCGACTAAAACACCAACTAAAAGCACCACAACAGTTAATACAAAACCTAAAAGTGGAAAATTAGGCGAAGTAGATAATACTCCTGCTCCACTACCAGTAGTAACAAGCATTCAGGTTTCGGGAATTGTACGTGATGTAAAGACTAATAAACCAGTAAGTGCTACTATCAACTATAAATTATCAAGTAGTAAGCAAATTATTGATTCGGTACAGAGCTTTGTGAGTACAGGCATTTATAAAATGGTTTTGCAAAAAGGGCAAATTTATACCTACACTGCCTCAGCTAAAGGCTATTTATCAGTTAATGATATTGTTGATTTATCTAAAATTAACAATGAAACTAAATTCAGTAAAGATATTTATCTTATGCCTATTGTAGTAGGCGATAAAATAGCCCTAAAAAATATCTATTTTGAAGTATCAAAATCCGATTTATTACCTGCTTCTTTTGCTGAACTCAATAAGTTAGTGACAATGATGCAAAATAATCCAGAAATGGAAATTCGTTTAGAAGGCCATACTGACATCATTGGTGACGCTGATGCTAACCTTGAATTATCACAAGAAAGAGTAGATGCTTGCGAAACATATTTGGTTCAAAAAGGCATTTCAACCAAGCGGATTCAAGCAGTTGGTTATGGAGCTAGTCGTCCATTAGTCAAAAAAGGCTCAGATGAAGAAAGGAAAGTGAATAGAAGAGTTGAATTTGTAGTCTTAAAATTATAGTATGATACAAAAAAGCCTTGCTAATAACGATACTAGCAAGGCTTTTTTGTATGACTTAATATTTACTAAACGTTGAAACGGAAGTGCATAATATCGCCGTCTATTACAACGTATTCTTTTCCTTCAACGGATAATTTACCTGCTTCTTTACAAGCTCCTTCAGATTTATACTGTTGGAAATCTGCAAATTTAATTACCTCAGCACGAATAAAGCCACGTTCAAAATCAGAGTGGATTACACCTGCCGCAGCTGGGGCTTTCCATCCTTTCTGGATTGTCCAAGCACGTACTTCTTTCACGCCAGCTGTAAAATAAGTAATCAAGTTCAATAAATAATATGAGCTACGGATTAACTTATCTAAGCCAGATTCTGTAAGATTATATTCTTCCAAGAACATCTGACGGTCGTCTTCGTCTTCCATTTCAGCAATTTGTGCTTCCAAGGCCGCACAAATTACCACTACTTCAGCACCTTCTTCGGCTACAGCTGCTTTCAATTGCTCAACGTATTCATTTGTTCCTTTAGCAATTGATGCTTCATCTACGTTGGCTACATAGATTACTGGTTTATCTGTTAATAAACATAAATCTCCGATAGCCTCAAACTTTGCATCTGGTTCTAAACCCTGCACAGTTCTTGCTGACTTACCAGCTTCTAAGGTTGATTTATATTGCTGAAGAATGGCTAACTGAGCTCTTGATTTTGCATCGCCAGCTTTGGCTGCACGTTCTACCTTCTGGATTTTTTTATCAACTGATTCTAAATCTTTTAATTGTAATTCAAAATCAATAATTTCTTTATCCGACACAGGATTCACTCTTCCTTCTACGTGAACGATATTATCATCAGCAAAACAACGCACTACATGTAGAATAGCATCTACTTCGCGAATATTTGCTAAGAATTTATTACCTAACCCTGCTCCCTGCGAAGCGCCTTTTACTAGACCCGCAATATCCATAAATTCTATAACGGTTGGTAACACTCTTTGAGGGTTCACCAATTGTTCTAAAATATTAAGACGTTCGTCAGGTACTGTTACAATCCCTACATTAGGTTCAATTGTACAGAAAGGGTAATTGGCGGCTTCCGCCTTATTTGAAGAAATTGCACTAAACAAAGTAGATTTCCCAACATTAGGCAAACCTACGATTCCACATTGAAGACCCATTTATTTTTATTTACTAATTGCAAAAAATTTTATCACTTTCTTTAAATCCTCTAAAAGTTCATCATAAGTAACACAGTGAATCTTCTTAGAGTTAATAATTGTATGGCTTCTACGCCAATCAAATCTTTGTTTATCTGTTAGGCTTTCTAATGATGTTGTTCTGCCAACAATTAAAATTCCATTATAGCTACTAATACGTGCACCAAATTTTCCTTCAAAAGATGTCGTTTGTTTTAAATCATCCAACTTCCAAAACCAATCTACTATTTGACTATACCCATGCTCAAACCTATTTGCCCATTCCCTTTGATATTTACCTTTCTTTTTCTTAAAAATACTGTCTGATGTTCCATCTTCAAATTCAATGAAAACATAGGATGCTTTTGCAGAATCACCAATAACCAAATCAGCTTTAAAGTCACCGAAAAAATCAAACTCATAAGAAATTCTGTTGATTTCAACCAAATCAGGGAAGTATAATTTACCAATTAATGCAGATAAATTGGGGGATTCTTTTAAAAAAGGCAAAACCTGAGAGGATTCTTTTAACTCTTTATAAGTGGTTAATAGGTTTTCTAAAGTAAGCAACTCTTTTTCAACTGCTTTCCAGTCAATATTAATTTCTTTAAAATCTTTCATCAACTATCATATTTCTATCTCCCAAAACTACCACTAAGGATAGCATGAACATGAAGCATATCTGGTTCTCGTTCAAAAATGACTTTATATATACCTACATTCATTATATAATACTCTTTGGGGTCGCCTGCTACAGGTAATAATTCAATGTTTTGTTGATTGTTATTTTTTAATACACTTTTTAAAGAGTTTTCAATCTCATTCCGTGAGCTTTCTTTCAAACTATCATAAGCGATTTCTGCGGCACGCTCTAATTCGATATTTTTAAGTATTCTTTCCATAATGACATTTCAAACGGTTTATACAAAGTTACAAGTTTAATCCTACAACAACAAAAAAGCCTCTGAAATTTCAGAGGCTTACAAATTCTTTCATTCGTTTATTCCCATTTCAAATCACTACCAAATCCGCCCACAGTATCTTCGTCTTCACGATTAAATTGAGTAAAATCTACATCAGGCAAAAGTTCATGTTTCACATGGTCAACTGCTTCTTGGAGGCCTTCAACAAATTTATCAAAATCTTCCTTATATAAGAACATTTTGTGTTTTTCGTAAGCAAAACCATCATCTTTTTGATAACGGCGACTTTCTGTAATAGTAATGTAGTAGTCGTTTGAGCGGGTCGATTTCACATCAAAAAAATACGTTCGCTTTCCTGCTCTGATACGTTTCGAAAACAATTCTTCTCTTTCTCTTTCTTCCACTGTGCTATGACAATTTAGGGTTTACGGATTGGTAAAAATATAAATTTTCTGAATGTTTCAAAAGTTAATCATGAAAAATAATTTCTATTTTCTACATCTTCACATTAATTATTAGTTAAATCGACTAATTTATTATTGAAAATAAAATGATTGATTCATAAAATAAAAAAACGTTGTGCTACATCCACTATGTAGCTT
>NZ_JBWKYN010000134.1:0-16180 GCF_059423785.1 Arcicella sp. GW458-12-2-14-TSB2
GCGGGCGACTTAAGTCGCCCGCTAATAATAAGGTTGAAGATTAAAATTTAGGATTTAAAAACCTATTTTCTCCCATAATCAGCAGGGTTTTCTCCCCAAAATTCCGTTTCCCATTTCAAGATTTTATTAGGGTATTGGTTATTCTTTAACCAAAGTACACCTCTTTCCATGAGCTGAAATAGCTCTTCATTCTTAGCATTCCGCTCTAGATTCGTTTTTACGGCTTTGTTCTTTACCCAACTAATCGCTGTTTTAGAATCTGAATAGATTGGTAAAGTAGAATTATGTTTTTGCAAAAAAGCTAACCCATGAACAATGGCTAAAAACTCACCAATGTTTACCGTTCCTTCTGGAAAAGGGCCCATAGAAAACAATACTCGTTTTGTACCTGTTTCTACGCCTTGATATTCTAATTTGCCTGGATTACCTGCACAGGCAGCATCTACAGAAATGCTTTCAGCAATAGGTTTGCCAACCAATGCCGACGACTTGCCCGACTTACCAGTAGCAGCACTTTGTGTTTTTTGTACAGATTGCCAATAGTTACCTTTGAAGGCATCGTCTGCCTCTTTTCTACTTTCAAAAGATTTATATTGAGCAGTCTCAAAACCTTTTACTTGTTCCTCTGCTTCTGCCCAAGTTTCAAAAACGCCCGTTTTTCGTCCTTTCCAGACTACATAAAATTTTGCTTTCTTTGCCAATGTTAATAGATTCTTTTAATGTCGTCAAAAACAATTATCCAATTCTCGACTTAATTATTTTAATTGAGATAGCTAAGAGAATTACGCCAAACACCTTTCTCAGCACGTTAGCACCTACTTGTCCTAAACGGTTTTCAATCCATTGTGAAGCCCTCAAAACAGTGTAGATAAATACAAGATTCAGTAAAATGCCTACTAGGATATTGATTTCATCAAACTGAGATTTCAAGGAAAGAATAGTAGTCATTGTTCCTGCCCCAGCAATTACTGGAAAAGCTAAGGGCACAATTGAAGCAGCTTTGGCTCCTCCTGTCGATTCCTCTGATTTGAAAATACTTCTACCGAGTGTCATTTCTAGACCAATCAAGAAAATGATTAAAGCCCCAGCAATGGCAAATGAGTTGATATCAACGCCAAAAAGGTTCAGGATTGACTTCCCGACATATAAAAAGCCGACCATAATTCCGCCTGAAACCAAGGTAGCTTGTTCTGCATGAATATCGCCTGTTTTCCTACGAATATCAATAATAACAGGAATCGAGCCTAGAATATCAATGACCGAAAAAAGAATGAGTGAAACCGAAATGATTTCTTTAAAATTTAATGCCATCTATTTTAATATAAAATTTCTTTTAGTTTACTAATTTCAAATGCTTCAATCGCTGGAAAATTAGCAATCCTAAAAGTTGTATTTTTCCAAGTACCGTAGCCATTCCCCAACGTTATCCCTGCTATTTTAGTTCGCTCTTTTATCGCTTTAATTTGCTCTGTTGTCCCTTGTATAGCAATTACAGTATCCGACTGTATATCAATATTTTGCACTAAACAATTTAGACCAAATTTATCATTATCATTGAAGAAATTATACCAATCTTCTGCTTGTTTTTTTATTTTTCTTGAAATCTCAGAAATATTCGAAATATCACTTAAAACTTTATTCAACAAATAAATACTTAGCACATTTGGCGTATAATGAGTTTGATTTTTAGCAAAATTTTCTTGCATAAATAACAGACTATTGTAGTATTTTCTATCATTAATCTGCTCGGCTTTTTGCAGGGCTTTCGGCGAGCAAATCATAATCCCCATACCCGCAGGCAAGCCTAAACATTTCTGAACCGATGCAAACCAAACATCGCCATTGTGCCAGTCTAACTCAATTCCTCCTAAAGATGAAGTAACATCTACCGCAATAATACTCTCTGAAAAAGTCTTTCTAAAAGTGCTCAAATCTCTGATTTGTGTACCGTTTGATGTTTCGTTTTGTGTCATACAAAGCACTTCTACCGCTGCATTCAGCGATAAATTTACCGAGGGTATTTCTTCTACAGCAAATGATATTCTGTCTACATTCTTTACGATTTTACTACTATAATCTGCCCATTTTTCACCAAAAGCACCATTATAAAAATGTGTAGAGCTTTTTAAAGTAAGCGACTGAGCGATTATCTCCCAAGCCTCTGTTGCCGAAGAAACAAAGTAAATGCTATAGTCAGTAGGAATATTCAATTTTTCATGCAAAAGCTGAATCGCACTTTTAGTAATTGCCATGCATTCAGCACTGCGATGATTGATACTCAAAACGCCTTCCTCAAAAGCCTCTTGCATATAGTTTGCTACTTGCGGATATACTTTTGAAGGTCCAGGATAAAAAGTAATCATTGACTTAATGTTAGCCGAAATCGCCCAACTGTTAACGGTGTTAATTTTTGATAGTCGTGATTTTATGATGATGCCTCACGTCTACCCAATCTTATAAAAATGTTTGAATCGCAAAATCATAACCTCGCAAAC
The DNA here is from genome assembly GCF_059423785.1 of Arcicella sp. GW458-12-2-14-TSB2. Taxonomy (NCBI): domain Bacteria; kingdom Pseudomonadati; phylum Bacteroidota; class Cytophagia; order Cytophagales; family Flectobacillaceae; genus Arcicella; species Arcicella sp. GW458-12-2-14-TSB2. The sequence continues at coordinate 2,496 of NZ_JBWKYN010000134.1, forward strand.
CAAAACCAATGATGATACCAATTGAATTTTTACTGATATAACTATGGTGGCGAAACTCTTCACGCTTATGAACATTGGAAATATGCACTTCTACCACAGGCGTTTTTACCCCAGCAATGGCATCAGCCAACGCAATTGATGTGTGTGTGAAAGCACCCGCATTCAAGACGATACCATCGTATGAAAAGCCTATTTCGTGAATTTTATCAATCAAAAAACCTTCGTGATTCGACTGGAAATATACTAAATCTACCTTATCTGAGTACTTATCTTTTAATACTTCAAAATATTGCTCAAAAGTTTGATGACCATAAATTTCTGGTTCACGCTTGCCCAATAAATTCAAGTTTGGGCCATTGATAATGATAATTTGTTTCTTTGACATTGTTTTTTAAATGAATGGTTATTCCTACTCTGTAAAGCAATGCTTCGCAAATGGTTTTTAAGTATCTTTGAATTAATTCTGCGGTATTAAAATCAAGATTTTAATTTTTACCGACTTTCTATTCAATAAATCCCAACCGATATTTCTTATGGTATGGCAAAGCTATCTAAAAAATTTCAAAAGCTATCTTACTTTAGAACGTTCTCTTTCTGAAAATTCCATTGAAGCTTACCTGCGTGATGTTCAAAAGTTGTGGGAATATCTTGATATTGCTGGTGAAAATGACATTAACCCGACTACGGTTACCGATACCCACATCTTTAATTTCTTTACTTATCTGGGTGAATTGGGCTTAGAGACTACTTCACAAGCTCGGATGCTATCTGGTCTTAAAGCTTTTTTTAAATATCTTTTATTAGAAGATGTCATCAAAACCGACCCTATGGATTTGATTGCTTCTCCCAAAATCGGACGGAAATTACCTCCTACGCTTTCTTTTCCTGAAATAGAGACGATTTTATCCATCGTTGACCTTTCTACTCCCGAAGGAGCGAGAAATAGAGCCATACTGGAAGTACTTTACAGCTCTGGTCTAAGGGTTTCTGAATTGGTAGAAATGCAATTAACAGAGTGTTTCCTGGATATTGGTTTTATCAGAATTATCGGTAAAGGCAACAAAGTTAGGCTAGTGCCTATTGGTAAAGATGCCATTCATTATCTTCAAATTTACCTAGAAGAAATCCGAAAATATCAGGTTATCAAAGAGGAAGCGGGCAATTATGTTTTCTTGAACCGCCGAGGAAACAAGCTAACAAGGGTAATGATTTTCCTTATTATCAAAGATTTAGTGGCACAAGCTGGTATTCAAAAAAATGTTAGTCCCCATACTTTTAGGCATTCATTTGCTACGCACTTAATTGAGGGCGGAGCCGACCTGCGTGCTGTTCAAGAAATGCTTGGACATGAATCTATTACTACTACGGAGATTTATACCCACCTCGACCGAGAATATTTACAACAAACCATTGTTGATTTTCATCCAAGAAGTAAAAAACATCTTAAAGTTTGATATGATGACGTATACGGCTCAAACTATCGGGATGAATGCCCAAATAAGAAGCCAAATCTTTCACAGCAATCAGCCTGAGGGCATCTGGCTGATTCTCTAATAAATATAAATATCGCTGTTCGGCATTTTTCGAAATCAGTGAATAAGTCCGTTTGCTCTCTCTCACATACAGTTGTTCTGCAATTAATCGATGAAAACGTTCTGCATTCTTTGATTGCTCCATCAACTCCAACACTTTAGGGTAATATAACCTAAAAGCATTTACAGCCGTCACTGCTTGAATTGAAATATTTGAAACTTGTTGGGATAAACAAGAAGCAAATGAACTAACAAAACTTCCTTTAAAGCCTAAATCAACACAAATACTTTTGCCATCGTGCGTATAGGCTTCATATTTCACAGCCCCTTCTATGATAAAATAAGCGTACTTTTCTACCTCTCCCCTCATCGTCAAAAAGGTTTTTTTAGAAAATGTAACTTCTTCAAGGAGTTGTTTATAATACTCCCATTCTTCTGTTGAGAAATTAGCAAGTTTAAAAATCGACTCTTTGACCAGATTAGTTTTATCAAAAGGAAAAGCTACCATACCTATTAATCGTCTTAATGTATTACAAATAAAAAATGCTGAGCTTAGTTTAACAACTATACTCAGCATCTAACAAAGTTAAAACATTTTAGATTTCAAAATAACTATTAGTTCCACATTAGATATGTAACAAGATCGTTATCTCTTTCTACTTCTTCAATAATTTCAAGCGGATAATCGAATTTGATTTCTTTTGAATCCGTTTGTGTAAATGTAATTACGTAGCCAGTAGATTTCAAATTTACAACTACGCCATCTCCATAGTCCGTATGGCGGATACGAGAGCCGATGCCTAAGATTGGGTTTAACATAATGGTTAATATTTTAAATGATTATACATGCTTATTTCTTTATACAACCTTCCAATTATTGTACCATAAATAAGCTTTAGTGGTTGAGGTTGTAAAATTAGTAAACGTAGTTTAATAATCTAAATTATTTGTATAATTATTTTTTTTATTTATATAGTTATATTTTTCCATTATGCTAACAAATTCCCTATCATCAGTCTTCTGGGAAGGGAATATAAATAAAACTAGCAAAATCTCTGTCTAATACGAAAAGGCAACAATACTCATCTGGGTCTTTATAGCTGCTTTGAAATACTTCTACATTCTCCTCAGCAATAATCCCTCTTTGTAGAAATTCTTCTACAAATGAGGCATGATAATTCCATGTATTTTGGTTCATCTCATGAATCCCAATTAACTTCTGTCCTATTTGAACAGGGTTTTGCGAAACGGCAAAAATTGGAAACTTAGAAAATCCCCTCGTTCTGATTTGATAAGATGCTTCCTTTAAAAATTCAGAAACTAATGCAAAATCTGCTGAAATAATGCCCAAATATTTCCCATTTAAATCAGGAGAATTCGGAGCATTGGATATGGCTGTGTAATCTTCTATCATTGTTTTTTATTTTATAGACTCAAGACATTAGATTTTAGACTTAAGATACTAGACCTTAGATTATTGACTTAAGGGTTTGATTGTTAATTTAACATCTTATACCTCTATTTTTATTTAAACTAGAATTCTGTCATCACGTCTTTCTTCTTGTGTCTAAAATCTAGTGTCTAGCTTCTTTTATCTAACATCTCTTCTAAAATCTCGCTGCGGATAGCAAACTTAAATCTTTATAATTTAAACCAAATTTCTTTGCGACAGTCGCATTTGTTAAACTTCCTTTAAAAGAGTAAACCCCTTTCATAAATGCTTTGTTCGCAAAAATGGCTTCTTCAATCCCTCCCGTCTTACCTGTTTTAAGTAAGAATGAAGTAAAAATATTACTCAACGCCTGACTAGCCGTATGAGCCACCCTCGAAGGAATATTAGGCACGCAATAATGAATTACATCATATTTTCTGAATATTGGTTGGTCGTGCGTAGTAATTTCAGACGTTTCAAAACACCCTCCGCTATCAATGCAAACATCAATAATGACAGAATTAGGCTTCATCATCGATACCATCTCTTCTGTGACGATACAAGGCGTAAAACCATCCTCCGCACGTAAAGCACCAATTACCACATCAGCATCACGAATCGCTTGTGTTAAAACATTCGAGTCGATAATACAGGTATAAATATTTTGACCTACCGAGTATTTCAAGCGTTGAAGTTTAAAAATGTCTTTATCAAACACCTTTAAATCTGCCCCTAAGCCTATGGCTATTCTGGCGGCATATTCTGAAACCGTTCCCGCACCCAAAATCACTACTTTAGTTGGTGGAACTCCCGTGATTCCTCCTAGAATAACACCCATGCCATCATTCCCACTACTCAAATACTCAGCCGCAATCAACATCACCGTACTTCCTGCTATTTCAGACATCGCCCTAATAATCGGAATTCCGCCAGCATTGTCTTCGATATATTCATAGCATAGTCCTGTTATTTTTTTTCGGTTTAGCTTCTCGAAGTATTCTTTCGTTAGTTTCGACATATTTAAGGAAGAAACCACCGTAGCACCATGCTGTAAATATTCAATTTCAAGGTCGGTTAATGGCTGAACCTTTACAATAACATCAGCTTTATACAATTCTTCGGTTGAATAAACTACCTGTGCACCAGCCTCAGAGTATTGGCTATCTGTAAATTTTGCACCATTACCTGCCCCAGTTTCAATGACCACTCTATGCCCATTTCTGATTAATAAACCAACGGCATCTGGTGTAAGTGATATCCTATGCTCTTGCATAGACACTTCCCGAGGAAGGCCTATAAACAGGCTTTTTGCATTTTGTTTTGTCCAAACCAACGCCTCTTGTGTCATTAAGCCTGTCTGAGCAAGTACTTCTTTAAATCCTGAAGGTTGAGCCATTTTGATTGCTGAATTTCATTTATCAGAATGAACTAGTCATTCATCAATGATAATCTTAAACTTTTAACAAATTTATCACTCTTTTACCATTTTCATCTACTTCAATATTCACTTTCAAGTGCTTAGATGGCAAGAGGTTTTCTATTCTTGATGGCCATTCAATAAAACAATAATCACCAGAGTATAAATAATCATCCACACCTATGTCCATTGCCTCCTCCTCATTTTTAATTCTATAAAAATCAAAATGGTAAATGTTTTCGCCACGTGTAGTAGCATATTCATTTACCAATGAATAAGTTGGACTCTGTACATGACTATTTACTAGCATACATTCGCAAATGGCTTTTATCAACGTGGTTTTCCCAGCACCCATTTGCCCTTCAAAAAGCCAAATCGGTGTGCTTTTCCCAAAAGCCAAAATAGCTTGTGCTGCTTTGTTAATATCTTTCAGTGACGTATATTCTATTGTTTTGCTGTTGCTTACGTTTTTACTCATTTTTATGGCTTTAAGCTAAGAGTAGCGAGCTTTTATTGATTTTAAGCAAAAAGCTGAATACTCTAAACTTATGGATTTATGTATTAACTGTAATCGCTTGGGATTACAGTTAACAGAATTCTTATTATTAACCTAAAAACTGACTCAAATAGTTTCTTGCTGTTAAGATGGCCGTCTCTACATCTTCGGCAGTCCCTTCATATGCTTTATCTTCTACTTCTATAACAACTGGTCCACGATAGCGAGCATCGTTCAAAGCAGAAAAGAATTTTCCCCAATTAATATCTCCTAGACCCGGTAGTTTTGGTGAATGATATTCCAAAGGATTACCCATAATACCTACTCTATTTAGTTTGTCAGGATATACTTTCGCATCCTTTAAGTGAATATGATGTAGGCGGTCGCGATAATCATATAGTGGACGCGTATAATCCATCATTTGCCACACCAAATGCGAAGGGTCATAGTTTAACCCTAATGTTGACGAAGGAATAATGTCAAACATTTTATCCCAGATAGCTGGTGTCGTAGCTAAGTTTTTACCCCCTGGCCATTCGTCATTAGTAAAAAACATCGGACAGTTTTCAATCCCAATCTTCACCCCTACTTCCTCTGCCAGCTTCACTATATCAATCCAAGTTTCCTTGAATTTATCTAAGTTGTAAGCAATATTTTTAGAAGGGTCTCTACCAATAAAAGTATTCATCACAGGAATATCCAATTTGGCAGTTGCCAAGATGATTTTCTTGATATGGTCTACATAAAAATTGGCTTTATCAATATCTGGATCAAGCGGATTAGGATAATACCCTAATCCAGAAATAAATACACCTTTTTCGGCTGTATAGTTTTTAATATGCGCAATCTGTGCGTCGTCTAGGGTATCTACATCAATGTGCGTAACGCCTGCATATCTGCGGGCATCAGCATTTCCTGCTGGCCAGCACATTACTTCTACACATTTAAAGTTTTTCTCTGAAGCAAAATCTATTACTTGTTCTAAAGTATGATCCGCTAAAATAGCACTCACAAATCCTAACTGATGCATTGTATGATAGTATATTTATTAAATTGGCTTTAGTAATTTTCAAGTAAAATTAGAGAATCCATCGAAGAGTTTATACTATATGGTAAAATTACTTATTATAACATCCCTTTCTTCATCTCTTCTACAGCATGATTTACCGCACGAGCCGTAAGTGCCATAAAAGTAAGCGATGGATTTTGGTTACCCACTGAAGGCATACAGGCACCATCTGTTACAAATACATTTTTACAGGTATGTAATTGATTAAACTTATTCAACAATGATGTTTTGGGGTCTTTTCCCATGCGTACGCCACCCATTTCATGAATATCTAACCCCGGAGCCTGCTTGCTATCCGACATATAAATATTTTTGCATCCTGCCTTTTCTAGCATTTCTGTAGCTTGCTCATGAAAATCTTTAATCATTTTCTCATCGTTTTCAGTATCGTACCCAATCGACGTAATCAATTGTGGAATGCCCCATTCATCTTTCTTTTCGGCACTTAGTCTAAGATGATTTTCTTTTTGAGGTACTGTTTCTCCTTGCATCATAATAAATACTCCCCACTGCCCAGCTTTGGTAACTTTTGCTTTATAATCTTCTCCAAAAGTAGGCTGACTTATATCTTGTTGCCAACCTGCTCGCGAGGCTGAAAATGCTACCATGTATCCACGCTGAAAATCCATCTCTTGCTTTTCAAGGTTTCGGAATGATGGCATAAAAGCAGAAGTAGGTCTTCGACCTAAATAATATTGGTCTTCAAAACCATCGAAAGTAGCTCCACCTGAACCACGATAATTATGGAAAGCCACGTACTTACCCATTAACTCATTATCATTTCCTAAACCGTTTGGAAAACGATTTGAAGTAGAATTCAACAAAATCAAGTTAGTATTTAAAGTAGCGGCATTTACAAAAATGATTTTTGCATAAAATTCCAGTATTTCCTTTGACTGTGAATCTACCACTCTTACACCTTTGGCTTTTCCTTTTTGCTCATCGTAAATGATTGAATGTACCACTGAATACGGGCGAAGCGTTAGGTTTCCTGTTTTTGCAGCCCAAGGGAGCGTGGAAGAATTGGAACTAAAATATCCACCAAAAGGGCAACCACGATAACATAAATGTCGAGCCTGACATTGACCACGCCCTTGTGCCAAATGAATTGGATTGGGCTTAGTAAGATGTGCGCAACGTCCAATAATCACCTGCCTGTTAGCATAATTTTCTTTTACACTTTTCTGAATATGCTTCTCTAAACAATTTAATTCCCAAGCAGGTAGGAATTCACCATCAGGCAAGCTCTTGATGCCATCTTTATTGCCACTAATCCCTACAAATTTCTCCACTTTGCTATACCACGGAGCAATATCTTTATAACGAATAGGCCAATCTACAGCGAAACCATCACGAGCAGGTCCTTCAAATTCATAGTCACTCCAGCGTTGTGTTTGTCTTGCCCATAGCAAAGATTTCCCGCCTACTTGGTAGCCTCTAATCCAGTCAAAAGGTTTTTCTTGGATATACGGATGCTCTTTATCTTTCACAAAGAAATGTTGAGTCGCTTCATCAAAAGCATAGCAACGATCTGCGATAGGGTTTTCGCTGACCATTTCCTGAGTTAGTTTACCATGATGTGGTAAATCCCAAGGGTCAGTCATTGCAGTTGGGTAGTCTTGGATATGTTTTACATCTCGTCCACGTTCCAATACAAGCGTTTTCAACCCTGCCTCACACAATTCCTTTGCAGCATATCCACCGCTGATTCCAGAGCCAATTACGATGGCATCGTACGTTATTTTTTTTGAAGCTATTCCGTTTAGATACATTATAAGCTGGTTGATTTTATACGTCAATTTAGCATAAAAATGATGAAATGCCATAAAAAAAGGGTCGCTGTTGGGCGACCCTTTTTTGTAAAATACAAAAAATTATTTTTTCTTAATTACTTCAGATATGACACGTGTTCCAACATTATATTGATAATTCAATGTAAATGTTTTAGTTGTAGGGTCATATTTATTTACGCCTGTTTGCTCAAAAGGACCAGCCAAAGTAGCAGCAGTTCCTTGAGGAATAATTGTTACAGTGTTATCTTTATTCACTTTCAACCACATGGTATATCCTAAATCTGCAAATTCAGTTTCAGAAGTAGATTTATCAATAGTCTTTAAGGTTTTATCTCTGTCAATATCACGTGGTGATGTAGGGTGAGAAAAATATCCTGTAGAGTGATAAGCACCATCATACTTGTTAGGAGTACCACCAACAAAGATGTTCATAAATCCTAAGTTTGAGCTGATTTTAACACCGCTTGCATCTGCAATACCAACTGGAATTACATATTCTTTAGAGAAATCAAGTGTTTTAGGAAGTTTCACTCGTACTTTTAACGTATCATCTCTTTTACCCGCTTTAATCACTACAGGATTCACAAATGTGTAAGCCGATGTAGGCAAAGCCTCGTAAGGATCATCTCCAGTAGTTGCTCTTTTAGCATTGGTTGATTTTAAGAAATCAGTTGCAGCGGTAGTAACTCCAATTGTTAATGATAAATCTTTATCTAAAGGATTAACAGAGCCTAAATTAACCAAGTATTTTACCTCAACTAATGTATCAATTTTAAATAGTCCTGTTTGTAAAGATCCACCTGCATTTCCAAAAATACTAACGATTGGTTCTGCTCCGACACCATTGATGATGTCTGTATAGCCTTTGTCCTCTAAACAACTGCTTAGCCCGATAATTGAAGCGAAAAGTATCAGACCTGTTTTTATTATTCTTTTCATTTTGTAATTGCTAATGTTATAATTGAGTAAATGTGACCACTTGAGTAATAATTCACTCAAATTTTCAAATTAATTTATTTCTTAGCCCAGAAGATTTTGTTATCAAATTGACTAGTAACATTTTGTGCTGCCACGTTATCTGCATTTGTTGCAATTTCAGAAGTTGGATAGAACAAACGAGCTGGAGCTTTCGCTTGTACAGCTTTAGTAGCCAAAGGTACTTTAGGGAAACCTGTTCTACGGAATTCACTCCATGCTTCAAAACCTGTCAAACTAAACATTGCAACCCATTTCTGAGTAATAATAGCCTCAATCTTATCTGGGGAATTAGCCCAGTTTGCATTTACAATGCTAGACCCATAATACCCCGCCGCATCAGCAGCTGTTAAACCAGCAGCAGTAAAGGCTTCAGTGATACCAGCTTCATAGGTAGCTTTAGCATCGCCAGTCATAAAACCTCTTTGAATAGCTTCTGCTTGTAAAAAGAAACTCTCGGCAGCCGTCATTAAAACCATTGGTTGATCAAACGACTTGATAATAGCAGGGCCAAACCATGAACGTTTAGGGAAAAGATTGGCATCGTTTCCATCTCCAAGTGGCACACCAACATAAATACCAGCATTGTTTTTAGCAGCCAAACGTGGTAAGCGTGGGTCTTTCAACACATCTTGAATAGTAGTGATAAAAAAGTCTGAACAAACATAAGCTTGTTTAGCACCAGCATCACTACCTGCAGCATTTTGCACGTAGTTTTCCCAGAATGGATTAAGCTTACCTGCTGTTTTCAAATAACCAGGCGTTGAATTTACAGTACCACCAGCACCTAGGAAACCAGCACCTTCAGCAACTACTTTTGCAATTTCAGTTTTTAAATCTTTGCCTGTCACATTAGTTTGACGCATTAAAATTCTCAATCTAAGCGTATTAGCAAATTTTCTCCATTTAGTCAAATCACCTTTAAAAACGATGTCTTGGCCAGCAGGGCTTGGGTTATCTCCAGAAATGGCTACTTTCAAATCAGTAGATGCGGCATCTAATAATGTAATTAAACCATTATAAACTGCTTGGGCATCATCATATTTTGGACGAATTGAGGCTGTACCTTTCAAAGCATCGCTGAAAGGAATATTCCCATAAGCATCAACTAATATCTGATAGTTGTATGCCATCATTACTTTAGCAATTCCAGAAACAGCTTTCCATTTCTGAGCATCTGCTTTATCTACAATATACTTGTAGTCAGTTAAGTTATCATAGCAACTGTTCCAAACACCTGTACCATAAGTAGCACCGTAGTCAAATTGACGTTCTTCAATAAACCCTGAATAACTACCCGACGGAGCCCAGTATCCTCCGAAGAAATTACCGATTTGGTTGTGCGTTAATCTACCAGCTGTCGTATTTAATGCATTGGATAATACTAGTTCTGGTGTTGAAGATACCGCCTGATTTGGGTTATCGTTAATATCTAGATAATCACCTGTACAACCTCCTAAAAATAAAAGAGCCGTTGCGGTAAGGATTGAATATATTTTTCTTTTCATCTTGAATTTCTATTTAACGTAAAATATTTATCTGAATGACAAGTATTTAACTTAATATTTTGATTTAGAATCCTAAATTAACCGTAAAACCATAAGTACGAGTTGGAGGTGTCTGTCCTGTGTTATTCAAACCAACTGCATTTGTAGTTGTATTAGCAAATTCAGGGTCTGTGTAAACGTTTTCTTTAGGAAGCAAAGTAATTAAGTTACGACCTACTAAACCAACTGAAGCACTTTTAATAAATTTAGTACTTGCTAAGATGTTCTTTGGTACATCATAAGTTATAGCAATTTCACGAAGTTTCCAGAATGCAGCACTTGTTACGAAGTTTTCACCATAACGACGAAGGTTACTATCCCAAGCTCCTAAACCACCATCTTTTACAGTAACTGTAGTATTAGGTGTATATGAACCATCAGCATTTTGAATTACTGAGTTAGGGAATACAAAACGTTCGCGACCGTAAACTGCAGTAGCCTCGGCAACACCTGTAAACCACATTGTACTTGCTAAACCATGATACACATAGTTTCCGCCACGGTATTCAGCCACAGCATTAAATCCAAATCCTTTATATCTCAAACTTGTTGTTAATCCTAATCTGTATTTAGGGTTAGTCTGACCAATAGTTTTCAAACCAGTAGCAACTGATGGATAACCAGTTTCAGAGTTTACGATAACACGACCTTGTGGATCACGCTTATAAGCAATTGCTTTAATTAATGGATATTGCTCTCCTACTGTTGCAAATACTTGTCCTAAAGAAGCATCACTTGTTAAACCATAATAGTTAGAAAGATTCAATTCGTTAATACCTTGGTATAACTCAAGGACTTTGTTATCTACTTGGCTAAAGTTAATGTTGAAATCCCATTTGAAACCATTTGCCAATTTAATTGGAGTAGTTTTCAAATCTAATTCAAACCCTGTATTTTGCATTGTCCCAGCATTAATCAAAGCTCCGTTATAACCTGTAGCTTGTGAAGTAGAAATAGTAACTGTCTGACCTGTAGTTTTCTGAGTATAGTAAGCTACTTCTAAATTCACTCTATTATTCAAGAACCCAAATTCTCCACCTACTTCATACGAAGTTGTAAATTCAGGTGTTAAGTTCGGATCTGGCAATGTATTACCTACTGAATAACCAGCTAAGCTACCATAAGGGAAGTTACCTGTTCCAAATGTTGTTTGAAGTGCATAAGGACCAACATTGATACCCCCTACTTTAGTAGCAGCTCCTCTAAGTTTAGCAAAACTCAAGAATGTTAATTCTTTCATTGCTGGAATAGCTTCAGTTAATACTAAAGAAACGTCAGCACCTGGATAGAAGAATGAACGGTTTTGTTTGCTTAATAATGAAGACCAGTCGTTACGACCTGATACGTGTAATGAAAGGAAATTATTGTAAGTAATAGACAAATCACCATAAGCACCGAACAAACGGTTTTTAAAGTCACTTTCACCAGCACCTGCTTCACCAATACGGTTACCTACGTTATATAAACCTGGTACAACTAATGAATTGGCACCTGTACTTACGTTTTTGATAGTAGTTTCTTTATTATTGATACCAGCGATAAATACTCCAGAAAATTTACCTATTTTCTTATCAACCGTTAAGAAGAAGTCAGAGCTTAAACGCGTTTCGCTTGAATTATAATCAAAGGCATTTCCATTCAAATCATTTTGAGCTTCTGAGAAATCTGCTACGCTTTTAGCATAAGCACTATATTTGAATTTTTCTTGGTAATATTTACCGTTGTAATCTTTTTTTGTAATACCCACACGACCCAAGAAACTTAACCAAGAAGTAGCTTTATAAGCAAGTTCAACGTTACCTGTTAAGTTAGTATTAACTTCTTTTCTACGGTTTACATCTTTGAAGAAGAAAGGCGAGTAGAAATAAGCATTATAATAGTTATTTGGATTCGCATAGTTTAATGAACCATCTGCATTTTTAAAATCTCTCCAATTTCTATATTGATCAAGAGGTACTTGTCCACCTGTGTTTAAGATATTGTTATAAAAATCTGAAGTAGTGAAATCAATCGTGTTAGTAGTGTAACCAATGTTGAAAGCACCTTTAAACTTACCGTACTCGTGCGAAGCATTTGTACGAATAGTAGTTTGATTTTTCACATCGCCCGGAACAATCGCTTTAGTATTGTTTTGTTGAGCAGAAATAAAGAAAGTACTTGATTTATCTCCCACAGAAAGAGATACTGCACTTTGGGTTGTAACACCTTTATCGTAAGATTTTAATTTTGAATCCTTTTTGTAAGAATAAGGAGTTTTTTGAATTGTTCCATCTTCTAAAGGCATACCTAAGTCAACACTTGTACCTGATTGCATACCACCTGGACTAACAAGTACTGAACCTGAAGTATATTCTGGGCCATAAGATTGGTTTTCAAAAGGGATGTAAGTACGGCTATAAGATTCTGTACCACTACCAAATCTTTCTTGTAACTTAGGCATGAAGCTAATTTCTTCGATGTAAGTAGTATTAGATACTGAAATTTTTGGAGCTCCAGCAGAACCTTTCTTTGTAGTAATAATTAAAGCACCGTTTGATGCATCAGAACCATAAAGAGCAGCAGCGTTAGCACCTTTCAATACAGTTACATCATCAATATCATTTGGGTTTAAGTAATTCAATACATCTGAAGGCGCAACTGTACCATCTACTACAATAAGTGCCTCGTTATTTCCTAATAATGAACGGTTACCACGCAAAACAACACGGTTTGAAGGGTTAACACCATTATTAACAGTATTAATTTGAAGACCTGACACCTTACCTTGTAAAGCACTTGCTACAGATACTGCTTTAGCTTGATTAAGCTCTCCACCTTTCACACTTGTTGTACTATAGCCTAAAGATTCTTTTTGACGAGAAACCCCTAAAGCAGTAATTACTACTTCTTGAAGTTGTGATGTATTTGCCCCTAGTGCAACATTAATAGTGGTTTGTCCACCCACAGCGACTGTTTTAGAGTCGAAACCTACAAAAGAAAAGGTTAGAGATGCTGTATTACTTACACTGATTTTAAAAACACCTTCAGCATTTGTAGTAGTACCTCTTGAAGTCCCTTTGACAGTAATGCTAACTCCTGGTAATGGAGAACCATCTTCTGTTGCTGTCACTTTTCCTGTAATTAACCTATCTTGAGCATAGGTTTGCCCGATTAAAGCCAACAGAAACACGGAGGTAATGAGTAGAAATTTTCTCATTTCTTTGATTAGTTTTGGTTGATTAAAAAATAAATATATTACAAACAAATATGTAATCGATTTCAATTTACCCTAAACATAATTGGGTATTTTTATGATACCTAAAAAAACGAGAAATGCTTGGAACATGGCATATTTTATTACCATTGATCCTTAAAAGAAGCAAAGAGAAATGTTTTTTTAGTTTTGGTTGATGATGTAATAACCTTAATTAGATTAATACAATGT
>NZ_JBWKYN010000135.1:0-15913 GCF_059423785.1 Arcicella sp. GW458-12-2-14-TSB2
GAAAATTACATTACATTGTCTGAAAAATCAACGTAATTAAGAAATTTATTAAAACCCATTGAATAATGAACGTGAAAATTGAAGATTCTTGGAAAGAAAAATTAAACCCAGAATTTGAAAAACCTTATTTTAAAACCTTGGTTGACTTTGTTAAAAACGAGTATAGCATCGGAACAGTATATCCACCCGGAAAACTTATTTTCAATGCTTTTGATAAATGCTCTTTTGAGAACACAAAAGTAGTTATTCTAGGGCAAGATCCTTATCATGGAGCAGGACAGGCAATGGGGCTTTCTTTCTCTGTGAATGATGGCATACCTGCACCTCCGTCTCTGATTAATATTTTTAAAGAAATAAAAGACGATTTAGGTATTCCAGTTCCAAAGTCAGGTAATTTAGAACGCTGGGCAAATCAAGGAGTATTGTTGTTGAATGCTACATTGACTGTGCGGGCTTCAGAGGCAGGGTCGCACCAAAGAAAAGGCTGGGAAGTTTTTACGGATGCTGTCATCAGGTGTATTTCAGAAGAAAAAGAAGGCGTAGTGTTTATGCTATGGGGAAAGTATGCACAGGATAAAGGGGCAATCATAAATGCTTCAAAACACTTAGTTTTAAAATCTAAACATCCCTCGCCAATGGCCGCCAATTCGGGTGGTTGGTTTGGGAATAAGCATTTTTCACAAGCCAATGAATATTTACAAAGCAAAGGATTGACCGGTATTCAATGGTAATTAAACTCAAAAAATAATCTCAAATGAAAAAAGTATTGTTAATTGCCGCAATTTTAGTGAGTCAGTTTTGTTGGGCACAAAATAAATTTGAAAATGAAATCAAAGCTTTTGAAAAAAGCGATTCAATCTCAATGCCAGCTGCCAAGCAAATATTATTGGTTGGAAGTTCTTCCCTTCGCTTATGGACTAGCTACAAAGAAGATTTAACAGGCTATGCCGTTATTAACCGAGGTTTTGGTGGGTCTGTGATGAGTGATGCCAACGAGTATTTTGATAGAATTGTGGCTAAATATCAACCCAAACACATTTTAGTGTATGAAGGTGATAACGACTTAGCATCTGGAAAAAGTCCAGAAACAGTGTTTGAAGACTTTAAAATATTTGTTGAGAAAGCAAAGAAGCAATTGCCAAAAGCTACTATTGCGTATATTTCAATTCGCCCAAGTATTGCTAGAGTAAAAATAGTAGACCAACAAAAAAAGGCAAATCAATTGATAGAAGACTATTGCAAAACAACTAAAAAACTTCATTTTATTGATGTACAAAAGCACTATTATTTGCCTAATGGTGAGCTGATGCAAGATGTTTTCGTAGCCGACAACCTACATTTGAATGCAAAAGGCTACCAAATTTGGACGGCTGCAATTAGAAAATACTTGGCAAAACATGTGAAGTGAGGATAGCTGTAAGATTTGAGCTTTACTGATTACTCACAAGTTTATAATTAATTGAAAATCAGTATATTAATTCCTAGTGAGGGACTTAAGTCCCTCGCTAGGAATGAGGTCTTCAAGGCTTGGTTTTAAACCAATTTAAGCCCATTTTAACCAATTTTATCAATAATCCCATCTCCATTTCAACTTTTTAAAAGATATGGGTAATCAGTAGGATTTGAGCTGTTCTCTAGTGCGGTTTAAAGTGTTTACTGCTTTATTTGTACTGCAACGACGTTTATTTTTAATGTGATAATTATGAAATATTTCCTTTCAATGCTTTTGCTCATAGTAGCACAATTTGCTTTTGGGCAACATGTAACTATTTCGGGAAAAGTAGATAATGCCAAGGGCGATACGCTTACTTTAGTGTATGATGCCTTGATGTTAGGCGTTAAACCATCAATACAAAAAACAGCTTTGACAGGTGAAAACCGTTTTCAGTTTAAGCTAACTGTTCCACAAAATGCGGTAGTAGCATTGAAAGTAAAGGAGCGGTACATTGAGTTGTTTGTAGGAAAAGGGAATCAGATTGAACTTGAATTTGATGCCGAAGATGTAAATAAACCAATCACGTTGAAAGGAGATAAGGCATTAGAAAATAATTTTCTAACTAAATTTTATCAGCAATTCAAGACTGACTTTACACCTTCGTTAATGCTGAAAAAAGTAATGCAAGTCCCTGTAGATGAACTTGAAATGAATTTGTTTGAATCAAAAAAAGCACAATCAGATTATTATAAATCATTTCCAGACCAAGCCAAATTTTCGGATGAATTCAAGCAATATATTGAAAATCAAATTCGATGGAATTATTGGACTTATATATTAGCATATCCTATTGAAAGAGGAAATGCTAATCAAGCGCAAGCACAGGTTTTATCATTGCCAAGTACTTTGTTGGAGGGATTAGATGAAAAAAAGATTCAGGATGAAACAGCCCTGCTTTCATCTTCTTACCGTAGCTTTTTGATTTATTATGTGACTTACTTTAATACCAAAGCTCATGGCTTTCAGAAATATGCTGATGTAAACAAGTCTATGGAGGACAAGCATTTTTTTGCCAGAGAACATTTGCCTGTAAAAGCATATCAATTTTATTTAGCTTATTTATTAAGCAGTCAGTGCCAATATTGCTTGCCTTCGGTTGTCCGAAATACTTTTGCTGCTTTAACGGCTACACCTAATTCAGAGCAATATGCTACTTTAATCAAAGAAAAATGTGGCGAAGTAATGAGCAAAAAAGACGAGGTAGTAAAGGCTAAAGAGGAGGATAGTAAATGGTTTAAAGCAATTACTCCAGATGGAAAAGAATTATCATTAGCTAGTTTAAAAGGGAAAGTGGTTTACTTAGATTTTTGGGCATCTTGGTGTGGTCCTTGTCGTAAAGAGTTCCCTTTTTCAAAACAGTTGCAAGAAAAATTAAGTGAGAAACAACGCAAAGAAGTAGTTTTCTTATACATCTCTATCGACGAAGAAGAACAGAACTGGCGTAAAGCAATGAAAGATTTAGATATTGAAAATCAGAAAAATATCTATTCAAAAGGAGGGTGGGAGTCTGGTGCAGCAAAGTTTTTTAAGCTAGAATCTATCCCAAGGTATATGCTGATGGATAAAAAAGGGAATATCGTCGACAGTGATGCCAAACGCCCAAGCGACCCTAAAATTTTGTCGGATATTTTGAAGTTGGTGGGGGAGTAGAAGTCAATGTAATCAAGACGGTTTTTCTTGTTCATTAATGGCAAGTCGAACGATAAATAACAACTTTTCTGAACATTTAACACAACCTCTCCATGCTAAAAAGATATTCAGTTCTCATTGGAATAGTCATATCATTATCGTTAATTCTAATAGCTATATTTAACTATCCGGGTGGTTCGCTATTTGACAAAAACTCCATTGGTTTTAACTGGAAAAGTAATTTCATTAGTAATCTTTTTGGTGAGAAAGCTGTGAATGGTTTAGATAACCCTGCTCGTTTTTGGGCCAGTATAGGAATGATTTTTCTTTCGGCAAGTTTTGCGCTATTTTTCATTGAATTCTCAAAGAAAATACCGAACAAGGGTGCCGCTAACGTCATTAAATACTGTGGAGCTATCGGTATGGTATTTACTTTTTTAATAGCGACTCCCTTGCACGATACAATGATTACTATCGCAAGTACAATGTTTCTTATCAGTATCTTTTACATTACTGTTTTCGTTTTCAAATCGAAGTTACATTTATTCAAAGTGCTGTGTGTTATTTGTCTTCTTGTTTTTTACAGTACGCTATATCTTTATGGATCCGGTACTTTCCTGATTTTTTTACCAATCATGCAAAAACTTAACTTTGCCATTACGATAATATTAATTGTAGGATTAGAATATTTTACCAAGAAAGAAGATTTTGAGCATATCAAAGGGGGTAAATAAATACGGTAACATTACTCATGGCATTACTTGCAAAGTAATGCCATGAGTAATGTTACGAAAGAATATACGCTTACATTCCTTTTTACGGGTTAATAGGTTCTCGGTAAAAGCCATTTGCTTTAAAAACCAATAATTGAAAAAGTTAATATTAAATTTAAAAACATATAATTCCCCAATTTGGTTATGAGTATAATCCTCAAAATCAAATTAATTGTGATTATCAATATTCTTCGCGAGCATATCATAGAAAGGCTTGGGAATAACGTTCCCCGATTGGATGAAGTACTTCAGTGCTTCAAACCCTTAAAAATTAAACGTAACGAACAGATTTTAAGTCAAGGAGAAATCTGTAAATATGTTTATTTTGTGGCAGAGGGTTGTTTACAAGTATATGTTTACGACCGTGAGTCCAATGAAAATACCCGTGATATTATCACTGAAAACAATTGGTGTTCGGAATTAATGAGTTTTGGAAGCCAGTCCCCAGCTACCGAAAACATAAGGGCAGTAGAACCGTGTAGTCTTTTAGCCATTGATAGGCAGAGTTTCCAGTTATTAGTTGAAACTGTGCCACAATTTGATAAAGTGTATAAACAAATCTTAGAGGCATCTTACGCCAATTCAGTGTATAGAATTAACACCTTTGTTTCATTAACGGCTCTGGAAAGAATAAAGTGGTTAATGGAATACCGCCCCAAATTAATGACCCGTCTTTCAAGTAAACTCATTGCTTCTTATTTAGGCATTTCTCAGGAAACTTTTAGTAGATTAAAAGCAAAACTCTAAAACGTTGACATTTGTCAATGTTCATGGTGCTTGAATTGTAGAATTTTGTTTCATCATTCACAATTTAATAACAGACCAATGAAAGAGTACTTACTTTTATTCCGAAATATCAGTGGTGATAATGCCTATATCACTACTCCCCAAGATATGGCAGAAGATATGCCTGCTTGGCAAGCTTGGATCGGCAATATTGCTATGCAAGGCAAGTTGGTATCAACCCAGCCAATAGAATATTATGGACAGGTTGTTAGTAAGCAAGGTATTAGCGAAGGGCCAGACAAAACTGAGCGTAATTTGCTGGTAGCGGGTTACCTTATTTGTAAAGCCGAAACCCTTCAAGAAGTACAACAGTGGAGTAAAACCTGCCCTATGCTAAAATATGAAAATGGCAGTGTCGAAATTCGTCCTATTATTCCTTTTCCAACCATCTAAACTTGCAATACCATGGAAAAATTTCTAAATTTAGGTCGTTGGATATTCCCCATTTCCTTTTTGATGTATGTTGGGTTACATTTCGGAAAACCTGACGTCGGGGCAGCTTTTGTGCCAGATTATTTACCTTTCCCTTACTTTTTAAATTACTTTACAGCTTTTTGTATTCTTGCCTTTATTATCAGTGCTTTAATTGGTAAATATGATAAACTAGCCTATACTCTGATGGCAGTTTATGTAATATTAATGGCCATTTTGGTGCATTTGCCCCGAGCGATGGGTCATGAACTTGGTACAGAAATGATGGCTGAAAACCTTAACAGAGAGAAAGAACTAGAAATGGTGAATTTCTTTCGTAATATCATGGTGATGGGTGCTTTGTTGGGTTTTGCTAAATATGTGGCTAAAGACAATAGAATTATTAATTAAACCTTTAATACTGTTAACATGGAAAAATTAAGTGCCACAACCAATGCTTTGAATTGGTTTGAAATCCCCATTATTGATGTGGAAAGAGCAAAAAAGTTTTATGAAACAATCTTTGATATAGAGATGATTCCCCTCGAAATGATGAGTATGCAAATGCTAATGTTCCCCTCGCAAAGTCCGAAGTCTGGTGGTGCATTGGTAAAAAGCCCTTATCATACTCCGAGTACAACCGGTGCTCTTATTTACTTGAATGCCAACCCCGACTTACAATTGGTGTTAGATAAAATAGAAAGTGCCGGAGGTACTGTTACCATGCCCAAAACCAACATCGACCCCGAAACAGGTAATATGGCTTTCTTTATCGATACAGAGGGCAATCTGGTTGGCTTACACTCTGGTCAATAGATTCTGTCGAGTACTTTTCAAAAATAAAACCCTGTGTGATAGCATTTGACATCACACAGGGTTTTGAATAAACTTAACATCAATTTACAATTCAAAACGTTTTCCTTGTTCTGGGAAAATAAGCTTTAATCCTAACGTATTTTGTTCAGTTAATTGTTTTTTGATTTTTGCTTCATTGATTGCTGGAGGTTTTAAATGTGTAATAATCACTTTAAAACCTTTCAGGGCTTCTTTTCCTGTTAAATCACTCAGTTTATTCATTTCTTTCATAATCCAATTTGGTGTAAGGTGTCCAAACAGTGATTTGTCAGGCTGCTCATTAGGGAACGATACTTCAATAAAAATACCTCTCAATTGCTTCTGTTGAATTAGTGGGGCGATTTCTTTCCAGAGTAAAGCCAATTTGTTGCTTTTTTCAACTTCATCTGGACCAGTATCACCAAGATATAAGGCATAATCATTCTGAATCCTAATTAAAAAAGCCGTGCTTTCATAAGGGTTAACATGGCTTAAAGATAAAGCCTTTACTGTCATAGAAGTATTGGTGATATTGCTTTCCTCACCAACTTTTAACGTTTGAAAATGGTATTTTTTGATTAGGAATCCTTTGCCTTCATCGCCAAAATTAGCCCAAGTTTGGTCATTAAAATAATGATTTTGCATCATTTGCATACATTTGTCGGTGGCATAAACGGTTTTGGAAGAATCTCCAGGAGAGTTAATGATTAAGCCAGAAACATGGTCTAGGTGGGCATGAGAAATAAAATAACCTTTGATGTATTTTCTTAATACTTCTGTGGCAGTTACTTTAAATACTTTGTTCTCTACAGCTTTCTCTATCCCTGCATACACAGTGCCAGCATCCAGACAGACATAGTCGTTGGTAGCGATAGGAGCGAGCATATAAGCCGAAAGATTTCTTTCATCTGTTCCGCCTTTTACACCCAAGGGAACAACTTGAAAAGCCGAAGGCTGTTTTTGCTGAGCAAAGAGGTTGACAGATAATAAAAGTAAAATTAATAATGAGCGATAAGACATATGTGATGGAGTTGATGGTTTGTCGAAAATATGAGCAATCAGTGCATAAAAATACCTCCTTCTTTTGAGAAAGAGGTATTTTGTAGATAAAGATTTAAAAAAATTAAAGTATCTTATAAATATCTACAGAATCAATTTTATCCTTCAATTCCTTGATATTGATACTTGACTTAATGGCCGAATCTTTCTTTTTCTTTTTCGCTCCCAGTTCTTTTATTAAATCATCATAAACCATCTGTGCTGGGCGGTCGCCTACGGCTTCGATAATATTATTGGCTTTAGCTACGCTGATTGCCTGTTTTACTTGGTCAAAATAGCGGTTTTCTAAGTCAAAATATTGGTCATGAATACCAATAAAACGATTGCACAGACTTTGTAAATAATCTAAATTATTGTTTACATGTCTAACGTCCAGCTCTGTTTGAAGCATATCTGCTAAATTTATTTTGCCATCTTTTTGAGTGTACTTGCTTTCAATATCAGCTACTCTTTTCTTTACATAGTCTGTATTAAATTCACCCACCAAATAATTGAAGTAATCGTCCAACGATTCATCATTTCTAATATCTCTCGGATTATAACCAACCTTTTGGACGTCCTTCTTGAATTTTTCCAATAAATCTAATTGAAGTGCTTCTAGCAAAGTAACTGTTTGCGAACTTGAATTGGTATTGGTTAAATTGGCTTTATCTAAAGCATTATAAAAACCCGTATAGCGTTGAAGCTCCTTTTCAAATTCACGGATTTTATCAAAATTGACCTTTTTGTCTTGTACTCCAGCTGCATAAGCTACATTCACCGCTGCCGTTGAAAGATTGACCGCCTGCGAAGCATAAGGAATTAGGCCTACGATTGGGCTATCCTTTAAACTCTTTAATACAGTCATGAAACGTTCGTTCTTTTCTTTTTTAGTGAAAATGGCTTTGTTTTGAGCCGTCTTCATGATTACCTCTTCAAAAGAAAATCCTAATGGCCCTTTTTCAACCGAGCTAAGTTTTTTAATATACCCTTGATAGTCTTGGTTAATTACCTGTGATTTTAAATCGATAATATCATCACTTAAAATTTTATATACCTCCGCACTTTTTACCAAGTTAGTTCTAATTTTCTCCCATTTGGTTTTATCACTGAGCGATTGATTCTTAGAAATGTCCGACAGTGAACGACTTTGCATTTCTAAACGGCTTTTTAGGTTTTCGTTTTCGCCTTGAAGCTTACCTATCGTACCTTGGATATTTATAAATACAGAATCTGAGAAAACTTGCGAAAAACCCGTATTAATACAAATTAAATAGCCGAATAAACTTAATAAGATTGATTTTTTCATGGAATAATACAAATTGTTATTTTAGATATAACGCTTATATCTATTTAAATATTGGTTAAAGTTTTCACAAATTTTACATAAATCTGTTTGGTTCTGCAATAATTTTTGAAAAGGGAATCAGTATTGGTATAAAGTCGTTTGGTTTGTGTCAGGTTTTAACGGCATAAATGCATTCCTATGTTGTGTGATAGTATTATTTAAAGGTTAACATTGTAAAGGTTAAATTTTATTTTCTAAAAAAAATGCAAGAAAGATTTGCTAATACAAAACATTGGCGTACCTTTGTGGAAAATTAATACAAAAAACATCCGCACGTCTCTGTGTACGTTTCGTTGGATACGAAACAATTCTTCTCAGGAACTTTTTACAGTTCTAAGTCGGTCTCCCAGAGCTTTAACGGATGTTCGGGCATCATTAAAGCAATTATTTCAAATCAATTACAAATTATTAGTCTCAGGAACGAGTGGAGCATCAGGTCGATGCCCTCAATCTTCTTCATGTCGTTTGATAGGCTATACAAACAAAGGCAACGAAATCTTTGAATACCACATATCCCAAAGAAATTGGTTTTATCCTATTTCTTATTGATTGTGCACGTCTTTGAAATCGTTTTAGAAAAATCATGAGTGAAATCACAAGATTAAGATTCGATGAGCTTTCCGTGTCGGAAGACATCAAAAATGCAGTAAAGGACATGGGGTTTGAAACTGCTTCACCAATCCAATCAGAAGCAATTCCTTATTTATTAGAAGGTCGTGATGTAATCGGACAAGCACAAACAGGTACAGGTAAGACTGCGGCGTTTGGTATCCCGATGATTGACAAAGTTATCGCTTTCGATAAATACGTACAAGGTTTAGTACTTTGCCCAACACGTGAGTTGGCTGTTCAAGTAACTGAAGAAATTAAAAAATTATCAAAATACAAAAAAGGCGTCTGGGTAACTACTGTATTCGGTGGTGATTCAATCGAACGTCAAATCAAGTCATTAAAAGCAGGTGCAAACATCGTTGTTGGTACGCCAGGACGTGTTATCGATTTAATCGAAAGACGTGCTTTGAAACTTGAAAATGTTAAAATGGCTGTTCTTGACGAAGCAGATGAAATGCTAGACATGGGCTTCCGTGAAGATATCGAAAGTATCTTACAAGAAACTAACGAAGACCGTCAAACAGTTTTCTTCTCAGCTACAATGTCTAAGCCTATCATGGCCTTGACTTCTCGCTACCAGAACAATCCTAAATTAGTGAAAGTAGTGAAAAACGAAATTACTAATGCTAACATCGAACAATTATACTTTGATGTAAAAGGAAAGGCTAAGTTAGAAGTAATGACTCGTTTGATGGATTTACATGCTGTTAAATTAGCATTGGTATTCTGTAACCAAAAGAAAAAAGTTGACGAAGTTGTAGAAGAATTAGTATTACGTGGTTATGCTGCTGAAGGTCTTCATGGAGATTTACGCCAAGCACAACGTACAAATGTAATGGCTAAATTCCGTTCTGGCGTAGTAACTATTTTAGTAGCTACAGACGTTGCTGCTCGTGGGATTGACGTAAGTGATGTGGATGCTGTATTTAACTATGACATTCCATTAGATGAAGAATATTATGTACACCGTATCGGTCGTACTGGTCGTGCTGGTAAATCAGGTAAAGCATTTACTTTGGTAGTAGGTTCAGAACGTAACCGTCTACGCGACATCATGAATTATACTAAAGTTAAAATTGACAAAGGTGTAATTCCATCGTTCTCGGATGTTGTTGGTGTGAAAAAAGGAATGTTTATCGAACGTCTTCAAAATACTATCCAAGAAGGAGATTTAGATTTGTTCGGTGATGTATATGCATCTTTAGAACATTCTGGATTTACTGCTGAGCAAATCATCGCTGCTTTAGTTAAAATGAACATGGGTGTTGCTAAAAACGAATTCGCTGATGAAAACTTAGACGGAGAAGCAGAACGCAATGCACGTAGAAACGAACGTGGTGGAAGTGGTGACCGTTTCGGAAGCAGAGATGCTGGTCGTGGTGGAAATCGTGAATCAGGAAATCGTTTTGGAAACAGAGAAGGTGGACGTTTCGAACGTGGTAATTCACGCGACGACCGTTCAGGTGGTCGTTCAAACGACCGTCAGCCTCGTTCTTTTGAAGACCGTGGTCCTCGTACAGACAAAGCTGGTAAACCATACCGTCAGGATGCCAACATGGTAAGAATGTTTGTTAACATTGGTTTTGACGAAAAGATTTCTCCTGCTAATATCGTAGGTGCTTTCGCTGGAGAATCAGGAATACCTGGAAACACTTTAGGACAAATCAATATCTTTGATAAATATTCATTTGTTGATGTTCCAAAAGAATACGCAACTACTGTTTTGAACCGTATGGAAGGTGCTTCTATTAAAGGCAAAAGAGTAAATGTTGAGATTGCTAAACCAAGCAATTAATCTTAACAAAAATAATATAAAACGCCCCTGTGAGTCTTCATAGGGGCGTTTTGCATTTATATCGGTTAGGCTTTAGCAAGTATTTTAATAGGCTAGAATGTTAAATTACTCAATGCCTATTTTTTTGAAATCGTATTTTTAGGATTTGGTTGAATAAAATAGGATATAATTACTTATAATTATTTGCAAAGGATTATAAAATATTATTTGGTAATAAGTACTAATTGCCATAAGATGAATGGCTATTCTAGTGATATTCTGGTTTATAATTCTGCAATATTAAAATTAAGTAAAATATTACTTTAAAATATTATTGCTAAAAACGCAATAATTTGGTATTAAATTGTTTTTTCGTTGGATTTATTAAAGTTTTTTTAATTTGTATTAAAAAAATTGTTGTTTTAACAATTGTTACTGCATATTTTCACATATCGAAAATGTTAACGAAATATTAACATTTCAAGTAATGTAAGTATAAACTATCAACAAACTAAAACTCCATTATTGCATGAAGAAGAGACTTCTACTTACCATGCTGTTAGTCTTCAGTGCGAGCATACTTTTTGCTCAAAATAAGATTACAGGAAAAGTCACAACGTCAGAAAATGGCTCAGAGCTACCAGGAGTAAGTGTATCTGTAATGGGTACAACTCGTGGAACCACAACAAGTGCAAATGGCTCATTCACTATCAATGCTTCGCCAAGCGAAACCCTTGTATTTACTTTTGTAGGTTTTAAGCCTAAGTCTGTAAAGGTTGGTAACCAAAAAACAATCAATGCTCAATTAGATTTGGATATTTCTGAATTGAACGAAGTTGTAGTAGTTGGTTACGGTACTCAGAGCAAGAAAGTAATTACTGGAGCAGTAACTTCAGTTTCTGGAAAGCAGATTGCTTCACAGCCAGTACAATCATTTGACCAAGGTTTACAAGGACGCGTATCTGGTGTGAATATTACAACACCAAACGGTGTATTGAATAATGCTCCTGTTATTCGTGTACGTGGTACATCTTCAATCAACCAAAGTTCTTCTCCATTAATCGTAATTGATGGAATGCCTATCAACTCTGGTGATGTATCTGCAGGTGGTTATACTGTAAACAACCCACTTGGTGATATTAACCCATCTGATATTGAGTCAGTTGAGATTTTGAAAGATGCTTCTGCAACAGCTATTTATGGTTCAAGAGCGGCTGCAGGGGTAATGTTGGTAACTACTAAAAAAGGAAAAGAAGGCAGAGCTAAGTTAACTTATGATACTTGGGTGGGTTCTACTCAGGCTTTCAGAAAGTTTAAAATGTTAGACGCCCAGCAGTTCATGGACATCAAGAACGAAGCGGCTAAAAACGCGGGTTTGGCTAATCAATTCTTCCCTTCATACAATGCTGATGGTAGCTTAGTAAATACAAACTGGTATGATTATGTTTACCAAACAGGTATTTCACAAAGCCATAACTTAAGCTTGAATGGTGGAAATAAGGATACAAAGTATTCGTTTTCAGTGGGTTATACTGATCAAGATGGTATGATTAAGAAAAATACTTTTAGTCGTATGACTGGCCGTATGAACGTTTCACATAAACTGAACGATTACATCACGATAGGTTCAAACATTACTTACGCAAACAGCTTTAACCAATCGCCTAACACAGGAACAACAGGTGCGTTCTCAACAGGTGGTTTAGGTCGTTTACCATTAGTATTGGCTCCAAACATTGCTCCTTATAATGCTGATGGTTCATACAACATCAACAAAGCAGGAAACAACATGGGCTTAGGTAATAACTTACAAGGCCCTGGTGGATATTATAACCCACTTCCCGATTTGGACTTAAGCAAGTTTACTTCTGAGAATGCTCACTTAATAGCAAATGTTTTTGCTGATGTTAAATTGTACAAAGGCTTGGTATTCAGAACATCTTATGGTATGGATAATACGCAGGTGGAAGATATTAGCTTTAGTAACCCTGTTCATGGTGAAGGTGGCGGAAGTAATGGTATTGCTACAAACTATTATACAAGCATCAAACAGTGGAACTGGCAAAATTATTTAACGTATGATTTTGGTGTTGGTAAAAACAATGCAACCATTGTTGTAGGTACTGAAGCTCAAAAATTCACAGTTAACCGTTGGGGTGCTACAAGAAACAACGTATCTGACCCATTCTTTACTAGTTTCCAAGGAAGTTTCGTGAACAACGTAGCGGGAGGTAGCAATTATCAAACTCAAAATGGTTTACTTTCTTATTTTGGACGTTTGAACTACGATTACGACAAAAAATATATTGCTTCATTCACATTGCGTCGTGATGGTTACTCAGCTTATGCTACTGGTAACAAATGGGGTAACTTCCCAGGTGCATCGTTAGGATGGCGCTTATCGGAAGAATCATTCTGGAAAGGATCTTCATTGGCTAATACAGTTAACGAATTAAAATTACGTTCTAGCTGGGGCCGTGTAGGTAACACTGGTGTAAGTGACTTTGCTTCTCTAAGCTTATTTGGTTCTGGTTTATATGGTTCATCTCCAACTTGGGTATTTGCTCAAGCAGGTAATCCAAACCTTAGATGGGAACAAAGTACTAAGTTAGATATCGGTTTAAGCTATGGTTTGTTCAATGACAGAATTACTGGGGAAATTAACTATTACAAAAACGATATTACAGACTTAGTATTGGCTGAACCTCAAGCACCTTCGCGTGGTGTACCTAACAACTCAATCAACACTAACGTTGGTTCGATGATTAATAAAGGTTGGGAATTTACATTGAGTGCTTTAGTACTTGAAAAGAAAGGATTTACTTGGAATGCTAACTTCAACATCTCGACAAACTCAAACGAAGTATTGTCTTTAGCAAACAACAATGCTGATATCATTGCTCAAACAGGTGGTTTAGAAAGCTCAAACATCGTTCGCGTTGGCTATCCTGTAGGTAGTATTTTCGTAGTAGAAACAAGAGGCGTTAACCCTAAAAATGGACAACGTATTTTTGTAAATGCTGCTGGTAAAGAAGTACAATATTCACACCCAGGAAAATGGACTTATGTAACTGACGGAACAACTGCTCCTTCTATTACAGGTTCTGACCGTAAGGTTTGGGGTACTGCTTTCCCTACATTCTTTGGAGGTTTAGACAATACTTTCAAATACAAATCATTTGATTTAGGTGTATTCTTACAATTCTCAGGAGGTAACTATATCTACAATGGTACAAAGGCGGGTCTTCGTGACCAACGTGCTTGGAACAACCACACTGACATCTTGAATCGTTGGCAAAAAGACGGAGATATTACTAATATTCCACGCTTAGTATTTGGTGATAATATCTCAAATGGTTCTTCAACGCCAATCTCTGAAAACGTAGAAAAAGGAGACTTTATCCGTATGCGTAATATCTCTTTGGGATATACTTTCAAGAAAGGTTTATTGGAAAAAGCTAAAATCTCAAGTGCTAGATTATATGCTCAAGTACAAAATGCTTTTATCATTACAGGATATACTGGTGCTGACCCAGAAATTTCAACAAACCGTAACTCGAACATTGCTCCAGGTGTTGACCGTAACTCTACGCCACAAGCACGTACTTACACAGTTGGTTTATCAGTTAGTTTCTAATTTTAAAATTGATTTTAAGATGAAAAAAAATATAAATATTACTTTTAAAACTATAGGCAGAACTGTCAAACTATCGATGGCTTCCCTCATCATGCTGACAACCATGTTGTCGTGTGAAAAAGATTTGCTAGAAGTCGCACCCATTACATCATTGTCAGATTTAGATGCCTTTGCAACACCCGATCGTGTTTTGGCTCAGGTAAATGGTTTGTATTCAAGTACAAAGAACGGACAATTATATGGTGGTCGTTATTATATCTATAATGATGTACGTGGTGAAGAGTTTTTGAATGTAACTTCCAATTCTGTAACAGCCTTACAAACTTGGAACCATACAAACAACTCGTCTTCAAATGAGCCAACAAATATGTGGAATACTGCCTATTTGGCGATAAACCGTGCGAATTTATTTGCAGAAGGCTTAGATAAAAACGCAGGTGTTGTAGATGCTACTTTGGCTACTCAATATAAAGCTGAAGCAAGATTCTTGAGAGCCTTGATATACTATGCTTTGGTAAACACCTATGCCCAGCCTTATACGAAAGATAATGGTGCTAGTTTAGGAGTACCTTTACGTTTGATTGGCGAAGTTGGTAGCGGTAACAACAATTTGAAAAGAAGTACTGTAGCAGAAGTATATACTCAGATTCTTGCCGATTTGAACTATGCAGAGCAAAACCTTCCTTCAACGTATTCAACAGCATTGTTAAATACTACACGTGCACATAAAAACAGTGCAATTGCCATGAAAGTGCGTGTAAATTTGACAATGGGCAAATGGGCTGATGTAGTGACAGAATCAAATAAGATTGTTTCAACGAGTGCTCCTTTCAAAGCTTCAACTGGTGTAGCTAATGCTTTACAAGCGTCTGTAGCTTCGGTATTTGCAGCACCTTATACTACTGTTGAATCTATCTTCTCATTTCCAATGGGCGATAACGATTTACCAGGTACTCAAAATGGTTTGGCTAGTTATTACTTACCTTTAATTGGTATTGGTGATTTCTCTTTGAATCCTGCTGGTATCTTGGCTAGTTCAGCATTCTCAACAACGGATGCTAGACGTGTTAATTTTGTAAGAAATGATTTTGCAAGTGATGCAGGACGTTTCCGTTTAACAAAATATCCAACTGGCCCTGTTCACAAGGATTTTGTGCCAGTCTTGCGTTATGCTGAGGTTTTATTAAACTTGGCTGAAGCTAAAGCTAGATTAGGGGGTGCAAGTGTTGATGCTTCGGCATTGGCTTTATTAAATGCTGTAAGAGGTCGTTCTACGGCAGCTTATACTGCTGCTGATTTTGCAACTGGAACAGACTTAGTAAATGCTATATTAACAGAAAGAAGAATCGAATTCTTAGGTGAAGGTTTCCGTTCAATTGATTTGCAACGTAATAATTTACCGCTTCCTGCTAAAGCTAACATTGCTGCGATTCCTGTTACATCTCCAGCTTATATCTGGCCGATTCCACAGTCAGAAATCAACGTTAATAAAGATTGTGTTCCTAACCCATAATTATTAATGTAGCTTTTACTAAAAAAGGGTCAGTTGAAATATTTCAACTGACCCTTTTTTAGT
>NZ_JBWKYN010000136.1:0-15897 GCF_059423785.1 Arcicella sp. GW458-12-2-14-TSB2
AACCCAGGACCCATACATTAAAAGTGTATTGCTCTACCAACTGAGCTACGGAATCATTTGCTATTTTATGAAACTGACTAAACATCTTTTGTTTTTGTCATATTGTTTCCCTTAATTGCGGTGCAAAACTACGATTATTAAGAATACAATGCAAGCATACTATCTAAAAAAAGTCATATTTTTTTTATGTTTTTCTTTAGCATTTCTACAACTAGCTTATTCTCAAAGCAATGTAGCAACACTGAAAAAAGCAGACTCCCTGTATAAAGCTGATAATTTCTCTCAGTCAGAGCGAATTTATGAACAACTTTTGCCTTCAATCGAAAAACCTTCAACTGCATTATTTTTAAAATTGGCCTTTTTAAAAGAAAAAAAAGGAGATTTTTTAAAAACACTGTATTACTTAAACAAGGCCTATCAACAAGACCCCAACGAGAAAATTTTATCAAAACTCAATGAAATAGCACAGCTTCATGAATTAAAAGGATATGAATTGAATGATTTTAATTTCCTTATCCTATTCTATAAACAGTATTCTGGTTTCTTGATTGGTACTATGCTTGTGTTAAGTATTTATATTTTCTTTGTGTTGTTTACCAAGAGATACAAAAACAATCATATTCCTTTGGGTCAAAAAATATTTTTACTGATTTACATCATCGGCATTGGTATATTATTAAATCTACCTGATAAATATCATCAAGGCATTATTAACAGAGATGGAGTTTTGTTAAGAGCTGAACCCTCGGCAGTAGCGCCAGTGGTCTCTATCATAGATAGAGGTCATCGTTTGAACTTAATCGGAGGAAATGATATTTGGAAGCGCGTTTATTGGAATGATAAATTCCTTTATTTAAAAGAAAGCGACATTTGGCTAGTAGAATGAACATTCGGTTAATGTCTTAAAAAGGCTAATTCTGTGCAGAATTAGCCTTTTTACTTTATTTCTTCAAAGGTGAGTCTTTTTCTTTCGCCAAAGTATTGAATACTAAGTTATCAGCAAATGATGGCAACCATTTGTTGATAAATACTGTAAATTTCCCTTGCAATGTTAAAACTAAGTCTCTTTTACGATGTTTTACAGCATATAAAATTCTATCAGCTACTTCTTCCGCACTCATCATATTACCTTCATCACGCATAGATTCTCCTTTCGAGTTTCCGTCTGCTCCCAAGGATGCTACCCTGATATTAGAAGCCGTAAAACCTGGACAGGCTGTTAATACGTGTACGCCTGAGTGTAAAAGCTCTGTGCGAAGTCCTTCTAAGAAACCATTCAACGCAAATTTAGATGCTGAATAGCCAACTCTTACAGGTAAACCTCTATATCCTGCAATGGACGAAATTCCTACGATTGAGCCTTTCGTTGCTTTGATGTATGGCAAAGCATATTTTGTAATATAGATTGTTCCAAAAAAGTTAATATCCATTACCTTTCTGATTACCTCAGTATCACAGTCTTCAAACATCGCTCTCATGGATACGCCTGCATTATTGATTAGAACATCAATTTTACCATAAGCAGCAATTGTTTTCTCAACAACATCTTGATTGTCGCTTTCAATACTTACATCAGAAACAATGGGTAAATTTTCGATTCCACTTGCTGTAAGCTCTTGGCTTGTTGCTAAAAGTGCATCTTGTTTTCTACCTGTAATAACAATTTTTGCACCTTCACGACCAAAAGCAAATGCCATTGCTTTTCCGATACCAGATGATGCTCCTGTAATAATAACAACCTTACCTTTCATAATAAAATCTGTTGCAATGTTTCTTAAAATGGTATAAATGTTATTGATAAACATTTATAATACTTGTCTTTAATACTACAAAATTCAACTAAGTTTCTGAAAA
This sequence comes from Arcicella sp. GW458-12-2-14-TSB2, assembly GCF_059423785.1. Lineage (NCBI taxonomy): Bacteria > Pseudomonadati > Bacteroidota > Cytophagia > Cytophagales > Flectobacillaceae > Arcicella > Arcicella sp. GW458-12-2-14-TSB2. The sequence continues at coordinate 1,855 of NZ_JBWKYN010000136.1, forward strand.
CTCCTTGCTGATTGTCAATAATAATTTCAATACTTCGTATTTTTGCAATGTATGAAAAAGAAAAAGAAAGAAAATATCATTTTTGAAAATGTATTAATTGAAAACTTTGCTTCTGAAGCAAAGTGTATCAGTAGAATTGAAGATAAAGTAATTTTTATTGAAGGGCCTGTAGCACCGGGAGATTATGCTGATTTAAGAGTATTAAAATCCAAGAAAAGTTTCATGGAGGCTGTGGCTTATAACATTCGTCCCAACTCTCAGTACCGTACCCAAACAATTTGTTCTCATTTTGGTACTTGTGGCGGTTGTAAATGGCAACACATTGATTACCAAACACAACTAGACTTCAAATACAAACAAGTAGTAGATGCCTTAGAAAGAATTGCGAAAGTAGATTTACCTGAAATTAAGCCTATTTTTCCTTCTGCTGAAACATTCTATTATCGTAATAAACTTGAATATACCTTCTCGCAAAACCGTTGGTTAACACAGGAACAAATTAATTCAGGAGAGTCTTTCTCAAGAAATGCTTTAGGCTTTCATATCCCTAAGCGTTATGATAAAATTTTAGACATCGACCATTGCTACTTACAACCAGACCCTTCCAATGCTATTCGATTGGCATTGAGAGATTTTACGGCTAAACATAATTTAGATTATTACGAGCAAGTTCGTCAAGAAAAAGGGGCTTTGAGAAACCTGATCATAAGAACTGCTAGTTCAGGGGATTTAATGGTAGTTGTTCAATTTGCGTATTGCCAGCCAGAGGATATTGATTTAGTAATGAATTTCCTTGCGGAGACTTTCCCTGAAATCACCTCTTTGAACTATGTTATCAATACCAAAGGCAATGATACTTTCTTTGATTTAGAGATTGTGAACTTTAAGGGTTTACCATATATTATTGAGGAAATGGAGGATTTGAAGTTTAGAGTAGGCCCAAAATCTTTCTTTCAGACCAATTCAAAACAAGCGTACGAATTATATAAGATTACGCGTGAATATGCTGATATCACAGAAAATGATTTTGTGTACGACCTTTATACGGGTACTGGAACAATCGCTAATTTCGTAGCTCGCCAAGCCAAAAAAGTAATAGGATTAGAATACGTTGAAATGGCTGTGGAGGATGCTAAAGTAAATTCGCAGATTAATAATGTGACCAACACAGAGTTTTATGCGGGTGATATGAGGAAATTATTGAGTAGTGAGTTTGTAAACAAACACGGAAGACCAGACATCGTTATTACCGACCCACCACGTGCAGGAATGGACGAGCCTGTGGTAAGGACACTCCTAGAGGCTTCACCTAAACGAATTGTTTATGTAAGTTGTAATCCTGCTACGCAAGCCAGAGATTTAGCGCTGTTGGATGAAAAATATCAAGTAACGGCGGTACAACCTGTAGATATGTTTCCACAGACCCATCACGTTGAGAATGTTGTTAGATTAGATTTGAGATAACATAAAAAAAGCTACCAATCGAAATTGGTAGCTTTTTTTATGCATTAATATTTTTAAAAAGGAACATCTTGATTCGGAGAAGTAGTTCCGAAAGGAGAACCTGTATTTTGAGACGGCAAATTATTGATTTTGCTACCCAACATTTTACCCCCACTCTCAAAAGCGGCAGCAGGATTATCTATCTGTTGGAAAGATTGAAGGCTATCACCTGCATAGCCCATATAATCACCAGCATCTAAATCGCAGTATTTTGTATATTTTCCTATAAATCTTAATTGAACAGTATCTAATGAACCTGCACGGTTTTTAGCAATAATCAACTCCCCTATTCCAGCTACCGAATTGCCTGATTCATCTTGTGTAATACCATAATAATCTGGACGATAAATAAACATTACCATATCAGCATCTTGTTCAATCGACCCTGATTCACGTAAATCTGACAATTGAGGCTTTTTATCTCCCCCTCTCGTTTCTACGGCACGACTCAATTGCGATAGTGCAATCACAGGTACGTTCAATTCTTTAGCAAGCTGTTTTAATGAACGAGAAATATTCGCAATCTCTTGTTCACGGTTACCTGTGCCTTTTCCGCCAGAGTCGCCAGACATTAATTGAAGATAGTCAATCACAATCATCTGAATATCATGCTGAGCTTTCAAACGACGTGCTTTAGCTCTTAACTCCAAAATAGACAATGCAGGCGTGTCATCAATAAAAATCGGTGCATTGGTCAATTTACCAATCTTCGCATGCAATTGTGCCCATTCGTGTGGAGCTAGATTTCCTTTTCTTAATTTATCTGATTCAAGTTCTGCTTCTGCTGAAATCAAACGATTGACCAACTGAACAGACGACATCTCTAATGAAAAGAAAGCTACTGCTTGCCCGTGGTCAACGGCAGCATTTCTACAAGCTGATAAAATCAAGGCTGTTTTACCCATACCTGGGCGGGCAGCAATAATAATCAATTCTGTTTTCTGAAAACCAGAAGTAACCCTATCCAAGGCTGTAAAACCAGTTGGTACGCCTGTTAAGCCTTCTTTTTGATTTTTCTTTAATTCAAGTTCTAATAAGGCCGAACGCATAATCTGCCCCATATCAGAATAATTCTTCCTGATGTTGGCTTCCGAAATCCTAAAAAGTTCTTGCTCAATTTTATCTAACAACATGAATACGTCGGTAGTATCTTCATAAGCCATTTTCTGAATCTCAGATGATACCGTAATCAATTGTCTTTTTAGCGAGTGTTCAACTACAATTCTGGCATGAAACTCAATATTGGCTGCTGAATTTACTCTTTGTGTCAATTCAGCTAAATATTGTACACCTCCTGCTATTTCTAATTCACCTGTTGTAACTAATTGGTTTTTAACAGTTAACAAGTCAATAGGTTCTGAATTAGCAAATAATTGCGTAATAGCACCATAAATTCTTTGATGGGCTTCTTTATAAAACGATTCAACTTTTAATATATCAATTACATCAGTTAATGCATCACGCTCTAACATCAAAGCCCCTAACACAGCTTCTTCTAAGTCTGTGGCTTGGGGCGGAATTTTACCTAATCCAGTATCCAACCACCTGTTTTGAGCAGAGATTCGTCCACCGGCATAATTACCGTTTTTTTTATAATTCCCGTTATTTTGATTTGTTTGTTCCATTCTCAGTATTCAAGCCTTTTTATCAAGATTTTACAAATTTTAAAATATTTCAAAAAGGAGATTTTCTTTACGCAACACAATTTTACAAAGAAATTCTTAGAAAACCGAAAAATATAAAACCATAGATTTCATAATTTATTGATAATCAAAGTTTAAAATCATTGAATGAGATTTAATCTAAATTTATGCAACAATTGACGCTTTTTTTTATTAAGTTTAAGTAGAATATTATTCAAACTTTAACATATTTCAGATTTGACAGAAAAAATAATTACCTTAGAAGACCTTGAGTTGGTTGGTTTTCTTGGTGTTGAAAACAGTAATATCAAACAAGTTGCTGCGGCATTTCCTCAAAGTAAAATCATTTCTCGTGGAAACGAAATTACCATCCGAGGTTCATTGCCAGAAATAGTAAGAATAAACGAAATCTTGGATTCACTCATCCAACACTACCAAAAGTATGGCAAGATTTCAAAAGAGCAAGTTCAATCCTATCTTACTCTTGAGAAAAACCCTACTACTGAACCCAATGTACATCTGAAAGAGGAAGACGATGTATTATTATATGGCACCAAAGGGGTAGTTATTAAAGTAAAAACCCCTAACCAGCAAAAAATGGTTGAGGCGGCTTCAAAAAATGATATTGTTTTCGCCGTTGGGCCTGCTGGAACTGGAAAAACATATACTGCTGTTGCGATTGCTGTAAAAGCTTTAAAAAATAAAGAAGTAAAAAAAATAATCATTACTCGACCTGCTGTGGAGGCTGGGGAGAATCTAGGCTTTTTGCCGGGTGACTTAAAAGAGAAAATAGACCCCTATCTTCGTCCTATTTATGATGCGTTAGATGATATGATTCAGCCTGAAAAGCTAAAATATTTTATCGAAAATAGGGTTATTGAAATCGCTCCGTTAGCATATATGCGTGGGAGAACACTCAATAATGCTTTTATCTTGTTGGATGAGGCACAAAATACCACACCCATGCAAATGAAAATGTTTTTAACTAGGATGGGGATTCAATCTAAAGTAATTATTACGGGTGATAAAACTCAAATTGACTTACCAACTAAAGTAAAATCGGGTTTGGCGGAAGCTAGCAGAATACTAGATAACATCAAAGGGATTGCTTTTGTAGAATTAGATGGTAAAGATGTGGTTCGTCACCGCTTAGTTCGTGACATTATCATGGCTTACGAAAAATCAGAAGCACTGAAATAACATTCCAATAAATTACACGACTCTCACTAAAACGGCTTTAATTTGTATTTTTTTATAAAAAATGCAGGTTAAAGCCGTTTTTTATATTCAGTAATCAAAACCATTAACCAAAATGAAAAAACTATTATTCATATTAATCATTTTAATGCCTTCTATACTGTTGGCACAAGATAAATGTGGTGTTGCATTAGATGATAAAAAAATGCAAGAAAAATATAGTGATTGGAATCAACGAAAATCTTTGTTTGAAAGCCAAATTCAGGTAATACAAAATCAACGAAAAAACAGCCTTGCCCGCATTGAAGATAAAATTTATACTATTCCCGTGGTTGTCCATGTGATTCACAACAACGCAAACAATGTTATCGGAGGTGCAAACAACATAAACATTGCTGACGCACAGATAATGTCGCAGATTCAGATTTTGAATGAAGATTATAGAAAAAAACTGGGAACAAACGGCTACAATACCAATCCTGTAGGGACCGACATGGAAATTAATTTCAAATTAGCTGACAGAGACCCGAATGATAATCCCACTACTGGCATTACCCGTACTTATGTTAGACAGAATGGATTTAATTTTGTAGAGGAAAAAAACAAGATTGCCGCCCTGATTCAATGGGATAATACAAAGTACTTAAATATTTGGGTAACGCGTGGTAATAATGGTGTGATAGGCTATGCGAGCTTCCCTTATGATAGCAAATTAGAGGGATTAGGCGCTACTACACAAAATATTAGTGACCAAGAATTGTTTGATGGCGTGATTATTGATTATAGAAACTTTGGGAATTGTTGTGGAACATTAAGTCAGTCTTATAACTTGGGGAGAACTACCACACATGAAGTTGGCCATTGGCTGGGTTTATTACATCCGAATGGTGATGAGTATTGTGGTACTGACTATTGTAATGATACACCTCAAATTGAAAGCTTGAATTTAAATACAACCTGTGATAAATTGACGTCTAACTGTAATAATATTAGTATTACGAATATGATTGAAAATTATATGGATTATTCGCCTGATAGATGTATGAATGTATTTACAGTTGATCAAAAGAATAGAACCAGAGCAGCGCTAAGCTTGAGTAAGAAAAGGAAGCTATTATTAGATAATGCTGAACCCCTCACGGACTCGGAACGATTGCAAGTAACAGTAACGCCCAATCCGATTAATCCTACTGTTAATGGTAATATTAAATTAAAAGTAACCTTTAAAGATGAAAAAGATTTATTTATTCAATTGCATGATTTAAGGGGTATTTTAGTGGAAGAGAAAGTCTTGACACAACAAAGAAGTGGTTATTATTATTTTGATTCAGAAGCACTTGCTACGGGCTACTACATCGTTAATGTAACTGCTTCTGGTGAAACTGTTTCAAAAAAGATTTTAATTACACGGTAATTTATTGCAGAAAATAAGAACAAAGTTCTTCAACTATATGTTGTTAAATCAATAAGCTGGTGTTAAAATCGTTGTTGATGAATTACAAAAAATAAAAATCATGGATAAAACAGAAAAAATCAAGCAAGCCTATATTGAGTATTTTCTTGAAAATGGAAATCAACCTCCTTCTGTATTTGCTTTTACAAAAAAGCTAAAAATGAAAGAGAGTGATTTTTATGAATATTATAATTCGTTCGAGCTATTGGAAAGTGATATTTGGCTAGGTTTTTTTAATGAAACAAAGGCTAAAATTGAAGCTGAAGAAATCTACGCTACGTATAGTGTTCGTGAAAAGCTTTTAGCATTTTACTACACATGGATTGAAGTACTAAAACAACACAGAAGCTATACTACTGAGACGTGGCGTCAGATTGATAAACGCAGATTAAAAACACCTGCTTTTATGGTTGACTTAAAAGTAGCATTTAAAGATTTTGCCCGTGATTTAATCTTTGAAGGAAAGGAAAGTAATGAGGTTCAACCAAGGAAATTTATTGATGAAAGATACCCAGATGCCTTCTGGTTACAGTTCTTGATGGTACTTAATTTTTGGGTAAAAGATAAGACAAAAGACTTTCAACAAACAGATGCAATGATTGAAAAGTCGGTCAATACCTCATTTGATTTGATGGCCTCATCAGCATTAGACTCTGTCATCGACTTTGCAAAATTCATGTTTCAAAATAGATAATAGGAAAAATATATTCTCAATGTTTAATTTAGGATTACATCCATAACATATTTGATAGTCAATAACTTAATATTTTAACATATTTATTATTTGGCATACAAAACATGGATATAGATTTTCTCTATGATAATGAAAGAACAAAATTCAATACCAACTTCTAAAGTTGCACGTGCTACAAAATTTGTAAAAACAGGCGTAAAAATTGGTGGCAATTATTTAAAACATAATGTCAAAAAAATGATTGACCCCACTATAAGTCGTGATGAATTACACCAAGACAATGCTACAGACATCTACTCGTCTTTGAGTGAGATGAAGGGTTCTGCCCTCAAAGTTACGCAAATGTTAAGTATGGACAAAGGAATGTTGCCAAGAGCTTACAGAGAAAAATTTGCGATGTCTCAATACTCGGCGCCACCCCTTTCTGGTCCTTTAGTAATGAAAACTTTTAGGAAATATTTTGGCAAATCACCCCTTGAGCTTTATGATACCTTTGAGATAAATGCTAGTAATGCAGCCTCTATCGGACAGGTTCACAAGGCTACAAAAAATGGCAAATCGTTAGCAGTTAAAATACAATATCCGGGTGTTTCAGAAAGTATTGGTAGTGACTTAAAAATGATTCGCCCGATTGCCATTGCCATGTTTGGTTTGAATGAAAATGATGTTGATAGGTATATGGGCGAAGTAGCTGAAAAGCTAATTGAGGAAACCGATTACTTCCTAGAATTAAAACGCTCGGTGGAAATATCAGAGGCTTGTGCACATTTAAATGGTTTATTCTTTCCAAAATATTACCCAGAGTTATCGTGTGAGAAAATCTTGACAATGGATTGGCTGGATGGTCTTCACTTAAACGAGTTTTTGAAAACAAATCCATCTCAAGAAATTAGGAATCAGATAGGGCAAGCCCTGTGGGATTTCTATGATTTTCAGATACATACACTCAGACAAGTACACGCTGACCCACATCCAGGGAATTTCTTAATGACAAAAGATGGCACAATGGGCGTAATTGATTTTGGATGTATAAAAGTAATTAATGATGAGTTCTATGATAATTACTTTGCCCTAATCAATTTTGATACGTTAGACGATAATGAGAAAACAGAAGAGATTTTCAAAAAATTAGATTTTATCACAAAGGTCGATTCACCAAAAGAAGCTGTATTCTTCAGGGATTTGTTTAAAGAAATGATTTTTTTGCTAGGTAAACCTTTTGCAGTAGAAGAATTTGATTTTGCCGACGACAATTATTTTGAAAGCATTTATTTATATGCAGAGAAATTGCAAAACCTTGAGGAACTAAAAAGCTCTAAAGTAGCTCGTGGTTCACAGCATGGATTGTACATTAATCGTACATATTTTGGTTTGTATTCAATCTTGAATGAATTGAAAGCAAAAGTGACTACAACTCGCCCAGAATGGCTCAGATCGCAAGCATTGAGCCTTTGCTAATTTTTTTAGGCGTTAATATCATCAATGAATGTGCTATTAACGCCTAGAAATTCTTCTTGTTTAGAAAGGTAAATCCTGATCATCTTCGCTAAATGAAGGCAAGTCTGCGGCAGGAGCAGCAGGCTTAGAAGGAGCTGATGGTCTTGATGAAGCCACAGGAGATGACCCCGCTGATTGGCTTGGCGCATCACTAGCTAAATCAATTCTGTAAGCTCTTAAATCGGTATACCATCTTTCATTATACTCGCGTGATTCTACGCTAAATGTTACTTTCAGCTTATCGCCCAAAGAAAACGTTTTTAAATCCGCAGATTTGTCACCCCATGCAGTAAAACAAGCTTTTTTAGGATATTGCTCTTCTGTTTCAAGGACAAAATCTTGTTTAACCCAAGCACCATTTTTTCCTTGACCACTCACTTCTGGGAGCACTTTTATCAAACTACCTTCAAATTCTAATGCCATTGTGATATTTTTTTTATTTTTTCCTTTATTGTATCCTTGATTCTCAATGGTTTAATTAAAGCAACCGCTAACAAACTTGTCTAGCCACTGAAAATCTTTGCAATTAAGTAAATTTTCTTTAATTTCGCACCATCAAAAAAGGCAATGTGGTGGAATTGGTAGACACGCTACTTTGAGGTGGTAGTGGGAGTTATCCTGTAGGAGTTCGAGTCTCCTCATTGTCACATAAAAAAACATCTTTGGAAAATTCCAAAGATGTTTTTGCTTTTCTGTCTATTATTGTTTTTTCACTGGTGGTGCAGGCGGTGCCGCTGGGGGTGCCGGTGGCGATGGTGGTTCTGGTGCATCTGGCATCGAAACGTTGATGGCACCGTTCATTTTAGTTCTTATCGAAGCTGGCAAATACTTTTGAATCTCTTTTGCATGCAATTCTATTTCTTTTCCTAATGCTTCTATTGGTTTTGCTTGAAATTCAATTAGTTTACTTAAACTATCAATCGGAGCACTATGAATATTCATCTTCTCTCCTATCTTTCCCATTTCAGCACCATACTTTTCAATCTGATCTTCCAATACTTTCATCTCTTTTTCAATTTGCTTCATTTCAAGCTCAGCATTTTTCTTAGCTTGCGAGCCTTCTTTCAGATTAATCATATTGATAGCAATTTTACCTTGTTTTTCGCCTAGTTTACCTAGCTGACTTCCAAGTGTCGAAACCTTTGCTGAAAAATCATTAATAGGTTTACTTTGCTCATTTATTTTTTGACTGTACACTGAAATTTCTTTTGAAAGTGCCTCTATCTTTTGAGAATGAGGTTCCATCTGTTTCTCCAACTTGTCAATCACCTGTAATTCTTGGGCTACTTTAATACTATCTTGACCTGATAGAATAATTCTTTCACCATTGAAATATAAATTTCCATCAGAAATATTAAAATTATTATTGAAGTCATGTCTAACAATCTTAATTCCTTTTTTAGGAGGCTTAGGTGCCTTAGGGCTTTTGGGAGCTTTCGGAGGCTCAGGAACAGTTTGTGCCTCTGCATTGTTTGGTAAATTAACAAAAACTAATGTTGTGAGGGCAAATAATGACATCACGATAATCCCTGCATAATTTACTGATTTCACTTTTTTTACTCCTAAAATTCTCTGTACCCTACCTAGTAGTGTTTGTTTTTTTCCTGCAAATCCCATGGCTAATGTTAGGTTTGTTTGTTGTTGAAAAATTTCGACTTTTGTAAGTGCTTTTACTAAATGAATGTTGTTACCGCATAATTCAATGGCTAAATCATCACAGCAATTTTCTCTTTCTTCGCGAATCTTAGCTGAAATCCACCAAGTAACTGGGTGAAAAAAGAAAAATATTTCTACAATTGATTGCACGATATTAATCAAATAATCATGTCGTTTGATATGCGCTAACTCATGGGCCAATATGGCTTCAATCTCTTTGTTAGATAAGCCCGTTAGTAAACCAATGGGTAATAATATGACAGGTTGAAAAAAACCAATCGTCATGGGGGTAGTCGCCAGTGATGACTCTAGTAGGTTAATCCCTTTACCAATATTTATTTTCTTCAATAGTTCGTTGAAGATGTCCAACGTGTCGCCGTGTACAGACTTTGTATGTTTCCAACGCAGTTGTTCCGTATAAATATACCCTCCCATTAAACGAACCGACAGAAACACGGTACCAATCAACCAAGCAGATACTAATAAATTCAGGTTGTTTGAAAGCAACAGTTGGAAATCATTCCATAGATTAGGACTTGAAGAAAGCGTAGAGGCATTAGTTAAGTTAGTTTGCGTAAGCTTGTCAAAAGTCAAATTACTTTTAGTGCTCAAATAAACTGTGTTTTCTTCAAAAACCATCAAAAATGTAGCAACTGTAGCTAATAATTGACTAAACAATCCCGCAAAACTCAACCAATATCTTTTAGTAGCCGACTTCTTTGATATCAACAAAGCAACTTTTAAGACAATAGCAATGATAATCAATTGCCACACTGAGTGAAGTAAAGTCCAGCCTATGGCTGTCATTACATTTTCTGGAAAAAAATTCAACATTAATTTCATTGATTTAGAAAGGGGTTAAATTTTGATATTTCAAAAGGTTTAGGAGTTGTCTTCAATTTGTGCAATCAATTTTTTAATTTCATCCAACTCTTCTTTAGATGCTTGATGATTTCCCAATGTTTGCATGACTAGTTTCATCGCCGAACCTCTAAAAGCAGTATCAACAAATTTGTCTACTAAAAATTGCTGTGTGGCTTCTTCACTAATCGCGGCTTCGTATAAATGATAACGGCCTTCTTCTATACGTGATACTATCTTTTTTTCAAACATAATTTGAAGAAGTTTCAATGTGGTAGTATAGCCGATATCTCTCACTTTCGACAATTCATCATTTACTTGTCTTACACTAGCTTTACCCAGCGACCAAAGTACTTGAAGAATTTGTAGTTCAGATTCTGTAGGTTTGATAGGTTCCATTTGCATTCAATATTTGTTACGAATTATTTCGTAACAAATATACTACGAAACAATTCGTATAAACAAATTTATCTACGAATATTTTCGTAAATAAATTTATAAGGCTATTATTTCACCTTAAACGGTCAATATTATGGTTGAAAATTATTCAGATTTATCAAATAATGATGGGACGCTCAGTGGCTTAGGGCGTGGCGGGATTTCATACAACAAAGCTTTATCAACTTGATTTATCACAAAAGCTAAATCTTCTGGATTGTTGAGGTAGTCTAGATTATTCACATCTAAAATCAACAATTTCCCATAAGTATAGTTTTCAGTAAAGGCATCATAATGATTATTCAAATCTTGTAAGTATTCTACTGAAATATTAGCTTCAAAATCTCTTCCTCTTTTTTTGATTTGAGAAACCAACTTAGGCATATCTGCTTTCAAATAAATCGTGAGGTCGGGTGCTTTTACAGAAGTCATCATTAAATCAAAGATGCCTTTATAAGTTAAATAGTCATTTTCAGACATAATACCCCCTTGATAAAGATTCTGTGCAAAAATATAAGCATCCTCATAAATCGTTCTATCTTGAATGATTCGTTTGTTAGACTGCTGAATTTGTAATACTTGTTCGTACCTGCTTTTCAAAAAATACAATTGCAAATGAAATGCCCATCGAGACATGTCTTCATAAAAATCAGCTAAATATGGATTTCCCTCCACAGCTTCAAATAATACTTCCCATCCAAAATGATCTGCTAATTTTTTAGCTAGTGATGTTTTCCCAGCTCCGATGTTTCCAGTTACGGCAATGTGCATTGTATATTTTATTAAAATTGATGAATTAAAAAGTGGAAATATGCTGTAAACCAGCCAATTGGTCGGTAAACTCTTTCTTTTAAAACAAATTGCAGAAAATTTTAATTGACTGCCAGCATACAAATTTCGGTCTTTTTAGGTTTAAAATCAAAATACATTTGTACTGGCTGAACTATCTTAAAAACAAAAAGACCCTCTTGCTGAAGGTCTAGTTACTTTTTAGTATTTATATTTTTTCAAAAACTTCATTTTGCTACTGACTTCTTTAATCCATTCACGAGTCATTAATTCATGCCCAAAAACTGTTGGATGAACGCCATCCCAAATCCAGTACTCGCCTTCAGCCTTTTTAAATGCCTTATCGAACATCGCTGGATAATCAATCAATACAGCATCATATTCTTTAGCAAGTTTTTTCACTACCTCCGCTCTTTCGTTAGTTTCTTTCTGCCAAGCCTCATAATTATCTTTCTTAGCTCTGATAGGATAGACAAAAGGAATGCCCAATACAAACATGATATTTGGATTACTCTCTTTACATTGGTCTAGCAAATCTCTGTAACCTATCTCAAATTGTGTCACATCAGGTGATTCATTAGGTTTGGCAAAAACAGCATTTACATCGTTAATACCAATCAGCAGGCTCAATACATCAGGTTTTAAATCAAGCGTATCTTGTTTCCATCTTTTCTGTAAATCAGGGATTCTGTTTCCGCTAATCCCTCTATTATAAAAAGTAAAGCCTGCTTCGGGAAAATCTGCTCCTATCCTACTTGCTACACCGTAGGCATAACCATGCCCCATAATATGGTTTGGGTCTGTATTTCTTCCTCTATTTCCATCGGTAATAGAATCTCCTTGAAAAAGAAAGGTAAGCTTAGTAGGTATTTCTATTTTTTCAGCCCTTATTTCAGACGGCTTTACAATAGATACCAAGCCAGTAAGAAAACTCGATTGAAGAAATTTACGTCTCGTAAATAAGTTTTTCATGTTAAACAGCGATTTGTTTGCTAAAAATCTTTTCTCATTATCAAAAGACACTTAACCAACAAAATACTACTTATTTTTATTTTTTCTTCAATAGAACCACTGACTATTTGATAGCCCACTGAATTGAGTATTTTGTGTAGGGCAATAATGAAGGTTTTCTAACCATACAGCTAAAAAGCAAATTCCTATTTTTCCAAATAAGCATCATGAAAAACAGCTTATAAATAATATTATCAGATTTCTTTTGAAACAATTTGTTCAGTCTGCTTGTAAACTTCAATTGTTCTGCTGGTATTTTATTATATTTCAAGAATTGGCTGATGTGGTTGAATGCATCTTTGCGGTGCTTGATAAAACTTTGATTCCCCTTCGTTGAAAAGTCAATTGAAGCATTCTTGCCATGCACTCTTTGAAAAACCAATATCTCATTTAAATAACTAACCCCACCATTACAAGCTGCTACGACGGTCATCCACCAATCATAGAAAAAGCCTTCTGCATTTGGAAAAGGAATTACTTCTTTTAAAAAGCTTTTCTTCACTAGCATCGCATGACCGCTAACAGTATTATAGAAAAACAACTTTCGTGGATCATTACCAGAAAATCTTAGGTAGTTTGGTGTCGGCTGAGGGTTCTTAGGGACTTCACCATTAAATCTAATTGAATCACAATGAATAATTGGCGTGTCTTCTGTCCATGCCTCCATTAACCTTTGAATTTTATTCAATGCCCAAATATCATCTTGATCAGCAATCGCTATTATATCACCATTAGCAGCCATTAAAGCCTGTTGGAAGTTGATATTAAATCCTACATTCTTTTCATTTTGCTGAATTGATAAAATAGGATACTTTACCTTTAATTCTTGTAACTTATCCCAAGTCCCATCTGTTGAAGCATCATCAAAAATAAGAATTTCCTTAAGCGGGTAAGTTTGATTAATAATACAGTCTAATTGTTCTTCAATAAAATTGATTCCATTATAAGTACACATTACTACACTGATACAACTTACAGGATTCTGGGGGGTCTCTAATGACATGATTTTAAAATAAGGATTAAAAAATAAATTTAGTATGGTTAATAATTGTTATACAATATGTACAAATGTTGTTCATTCGAATGAAATATTACTAATACCCGATTACATTTTATATGGATGAATAATAACTATTATCAAAAGCTTATATTCTTATGTAAAGTTACCGTATGTTAAGAATTATATTCCAAAACTCTTTCTCCAAAATGCTAATCATTTAATATCTTGCTAATAGTAAGGATTAACAAGCACACCCAATAAAATAATTTAATATAACTTAGGATTCAATTCTATTTCACAT